>CALKYB010000279.1 GCA_938003565.1 uncultured bacterium | reverse complement strand
TTGTTGCTTATCGCATTAGTAGATTGACTAGTGAAAGAATTGATTCCTAACTCTGGGGCTATCCTTAGGTTGGCGCGTAACAAGTCAGTCACACCAGCTTGTTCTACAAATCGTAAACCTGTATCTATCCCAAGAAAAAGTAGCAATAAGGCCAAGGGGACAAATATAATCGTCTCTAGCATGCTGCTCCCTCCTTCTTCGACTAGAGGTGTATTCTGATATTCTCCATCAATTTTATAATTTACAATCTTCATGAGCTTAAGCTGTAATCTTGAATAACATTTGCAATATTTGATTTAACCAATTTGTTAAGTTTGTTTGGAGAGTTGGCCAGCCAAACTAGAACCTCCTCCCTTTCAAACAGATCTTTTGATCTTCTTTCTAACGTGCTTGCTTCCACTGTGCTTAGGCCGGGATGACTAAAAGCTATAAAAATTGTCTTAACACCGGCTGTGTTTAGTAATTTAAGAGATTTGTTAAAAGCAGTATCGTTAGGTTCTGGGAGAAAATCGGAGACTAGTATTATAAATCTCTCTGATGATAGTGATTTATTTCCTCGGCGATTAGATAACTCACTACTTACTTCGGAGATTGTCTCAAGTCCACACTCGGGATGAAGTTGACATGCTGCATTCTCAAGTGCCGCTGCAATATTCTCTCCATTGGCGCTGTTTGAATGAGGTCGAGCCATTCTGTAGTATATTATATCTGTAGGGTCTAAATTTGCATCTACGTAGGACCGGTTTAATTTGTTTCCAGTAAAATGGACTCCTGAGGCGAGGGGTGAAGGGGAGCTAAAAACTTCTGCACTATCTAGGGCTGAGGAGAATCTATATCGACTATTTAAACTTGTTTTAGGGTTAGAAAAATAGAGGCATGTTTCATCTCCTAGTTGAAGTTCATGATCTAGGAAATTAGACCAAGAGTTTGCCTTTTTAAGATCGGGAAATGCTAAATTTCTACTAGTTGAGAAACCGATATTAGGGTTATCTCCAGGGGTAAAACTTATCGCCAAACGATTGCTACTAGAGGTGCTGACCAGATTTGCTATAGATATGGCAGCCTCTTTAAGCGCTGAAATGGAGGGGTTGAAGCAGGTTTGTGTAGCCCAACGACTAAACTCAGTTTCCACGCCGTTGCTGCAAACTTCGCCAAGTTTCGGAAATTGCCCCGAGTTGCAAGGAAGCCCCACTCTATTAAAGTAGTCAGCCGCAGGCCAAGAAATTTCATCTCCCCAGCTTTGATACTGAGAGGGGCGCAGACTTAAGCTATCTGCTAGAATTAAAGATACATCTATCGGCATTAGCTCAACCTTTGCGTGTTGCCAAGCAGAGAAAACTTCTAAGTTCGGCAAGAAGTTTGCTAAAGAAGAATTTACTTTTCCACCCAATGAGAGTGATACACTATTACTGTTAACAGCTGATACTGGACTAAAACCTGTTTCCACCAGGGAAGAGTTTGCTACTGCGGATTCAATGATTTCGTTTGCTAAAGAAACATTTGGCAATGCCTCAGCGGCTAATAGGGAAATTCTATCAGTTTCAGCTTGAAGTTGTTGTTTGAGACTCTGCCAACGAACTAAATCAATCGTGACAAAAAGAAATACTATGGACACAGGAAGTACTACTAAGACATATAGAGCCGCATTGCCTCTGATGTCAAGAGACTTATCTCTAAGCTTCCTACGAAGCGCCAAGGAACTAAACAATTCAAAACTCATCGATCGCCTAGCTATTTGAAAAATAATACATCAACTACTTAAAATCAGGCAGGTTAAGACTTCACTCAATACTTAATTGACCAAATTAAAAGGAGTGATTTGACCGGGTGTTCATTCTCTATTTTGAGACAATCACTTATCGGTGTTGTCTATAAAATACAGGCCACAAGTGCCTTAATCAAATTTTCAATTTCTCGTTCCTGGCAGGCTTTTGGTCCAGGTCTAAAATGCAAGTAATGCCGGGGACTTGGGTATTGTCTAGTGTCGCATTAAGGGGTAACGATGAAGCACGTGATTTTGATAGAAAAACTCCGAGATTAGTTTTTAATAGGCAAAGTCCTATTACCTGTAGATCTTAGGCAAGGGGGTGGAGGAGTAGAAACCCTTAGTTTGTCTAACCGGGTTGATGCTAATTCCACCTCTTCTAGAAAAGAATATTTGCAAATATAGTTCTTGGCAGCTAGCAGATACAAGAATATCACTGAACATTTTTTCAGCCCAATACTCATGAAATCCGGAGCTAGTTCTAAAAGAATTAAAATAGTTGGCAAGGGATCGAGGTTCGATTTCAGCCCCACGATAGGAAACAAGTATCGAGCCGTAGTCAGGCTGGGATGTCACTGGGCAGACAGCCCGAAAGGAATGGAAAAAGTGAGCCTTGGAGACCAAGCTATCTTTTGTTTCTATTTTGGAAGATTCAGAGTTAACTAGAGAATCTATTGGTTGAATCAGTGCATAAGTGTTTTTCAAGTTCAGTGGCCATTCCGAAGGAGTGGAGAGATTTGTATTCTCAAGTTTTACTCCAAGCTTTTCCAAATGAGCCTCAGAGATTTCGTGAAGAAGCTCATCCGGGCTAGAAAACTTGTGATTTGCTAAACTACCTAAGTATAATTTAAGACTTTTTGATTCCGGAATATTCTTGCTTTCGGATGAAATCGAAAAAGATAGCCAAAATATTTTTGGTCGACCTGCGTTATCTAAACATGCAAGCTCAAAACATTGCCAAAGATCTGAGCCAGACATTTTTGATAGAGCGTTGGGAGCTAAAGTCCCACGCATGTCGTTTCTTGAAACTGCGGCTAAAAGGGATCGATCCAGGCTAGTTGGATACTCTACTTCTCTTCCTAAGGGTAGTGTATTAGTCATAGGCTCT
>CALKYB010000278.1 GCA_938003565.1 uncultured bacterium | reverse complement strand
CAATAAACGACTCAAATGCTTCATTTCTAAAGAAGAATCACAGAAAAAAATCATCCAAAGGGACGTTTCGAGGCAAGCAACTCTCCATACGGTCTTACTAAGTGGCTAAAATTAATAATGGTTTTATTTCTCGGGACGGAGAATGCGAACAGTATAGGCCCTGAGGTGAAAATCTTGGCCCAACAAAGGGAAACTACTTCCTTTCCAAGATTTAATCTATTTTTGACGCATTAGTTCTCGAATAGCAGATTCTTCTCTGAATGGGTCTAAACCCCTTTAGAAAGTCGTTCCAAGCTTACTATCGAATACAAAGTATTAGGCTGAAAATACTCAAGGCCATAGCTACTATGTAGCTTAACACTCTAAGCATAATATCCCGAGTTCGATCTCAAGAAGTATTATTATTTGGCCGATACTTTTGGAAGACTCCTGTGTATCAATATCAAACTCCGAGGTTTTTAAAATGGTTAGATCTGCGTCTCAAACAATATTTATTTTCTCGGTCGCTATACTCTGCCTTTTAACCCCATTTAGCGCCATTGCACAGAGCTCTGTAGTAAACGTAATTAAGAATGAGGTTGAAGACATAGGGTCGTCCTCCGCCACTATACTCTATGAGACCGACAAGGAAGCCAGAGCTCAAATCCTCTACGGCACAAGCCCTAGTTCGCTATACATGAAGGGAAGATATAGTAGTCGATTCCTATCAGGAGAAAGAAGTGAAACTCTATTGAACTTAGAACCATCAACAACTTACTACTACACCATCTCAATTAGGCCAAAAAGAAGAGGCGCTAGAGTATTTAACACAGCAGTAAAGCAGTTTACTACTCTCAATGTTTCTGTATCTACGACGCTACCTCCAACTACTACCACCCTTCCTTCTACAACTACGACCACTTCAAGCACTACTACGACAACAACTACTACTATTGCCACAAGCTTGAGCCCACGTGACATATTGCTCGCTGATCGTAACCGGGTTGGCTACGGTGCAGGCGCCACTGGCGGAACTAATATTGTTGAAGTAACGACTGAAACAGAGTTTTTCAATGCTCTAAAAGTTGATGGCAACTATGTGCTGATATCCCCATCCCTTGCAAATACGACAATCGTACGCAACACGACGTTTGAGATCTATGCAAATAACATAACGATAGATGGTTCACTTGCTCCTGGATTTAAATTTAAGGTTGGCCCAGGAATGCCAAGTAATAGTTGGCTGTTTAGGGTATTTGGCGATAACGTTATTATCCACAACATTGAGGGCGAAGGAATAGACTTTTATCCACCGCGAAAAAATCAATCATTCCTAAATATATATGGAGAGAATATTTGGATAGACAAGGTGACGGCAACAGGGTTCGATGATGATTATATAAATATATTACTTGATTCCGATTTTATCACCGTAAGCCGAATTAAATCTTACGATACCAATAAATCAGTTATGGTCTTCAACCCCAATCCTGGTCAGGGTGATACGAGAATTACTGTTCATAGTTCATGGATGGCATCAAACCAAAGACCCCCGCTTATTTCTTCAGGGTATGCTCACACATTCAACAACTACGTTGAAGTGGCTAGTTTGGAGGTCGGAAGAAATAGCACTCAAGCGGTTTCGATAAACCACAGAGATCCCGCTTACTGTATTAGCGAGAATAACGTTTATGACAATCAGTTGTACCAAGGCATGATTGCTACAGCAAAGAATATAAATAATGAGGGTTTTATAGAAAGTGTTGGAGATAATCTTAACGGAAATGTGACGGTAGGTAATGTAACTTTTAGCTCGAACCCTACTCTATTCACAATCCCCTACAGCTATAGTTCAGTTTTAAAACCAACAGCTGATGTAGTTGGATTTGTAAAGGCTAACGCAGGAGCAGATCGATAGTGACGAAACGCAAACTACAAAGACTTAATTAATTCTAACTAATTTGAAATAACTTAATTACCCCAAACGGTTTTTAAACCCTTTCAAAACAACAACTTAATATGGTTAACTATTTTAAACTTAGATAATTTTTTAACGGGATAGGCCCTGAGGAGTAATTCCCAAATTCACTTGCTTGGTATGCCCTTATGAGAAAACAGCTCCTTCTTTCTACTATATTTTTAGTGCACCTCCCGGTGATGGTTTATGCTAATCCTATTTGTCAAAATTCAAATTCAGATGCTGACGGTGATGGCTGGGGATGGGAAAATAATCAAACATGCCGAGTTCAGCAAAACTCTGGAAATTGCGTGGACGCTGATGGCGATGGTTGGGGATGGAACGGAACTAGTTCTTGCAGCGCAAACCCGCCGGCAGGCCCTACATGCATTGACCATGACGGCGATGGCTGGGGATGGACTGGAACTGAGTCTTGTAGGGTTGGTGGCGAGCCAAGTTTACCTCCCATCTCAAACACCCGTCGCTCTAGTCTATTGAACTCCCCTTGGAAAATTGGCTATGGCCGAAATGCTACTGGTGCAGGATACAATGGACAACTTTACGTAGTCACCAACACGAATGATTCTGGTGCAGGATCGCTACGCGAAGGCCTCTCACGATCCAACACTTGGGTAGTTTATGATCCTTCCTTAGAAGGACAAACTATCTACATTAGATCCAGTTTAAGACCAGCAGCAAATACTACTTGGGATGGAAGAGATGCTCTTGTGAAAATTGCCCCTCACTCATCGGTAAATTCGATGACTATGATCCGCTACTATGAGGGCAACTCCATAATGCACCGAGTTTTAATCGGTCCTGATCGAAACTATAGTAATGATCAACCCAACCAAAATCTTATAACCGCTGTACTAGTCTCGGAAGGACAAGACTACTGGTTTGATCATGTGGAAGTATTTAACACCGATGATGATGCATTTGTAGGTGGAAATAATTCTACAAGGGCAGCTATAAACATAACTGTAACTCACTATAAGGTCTATTCAGCTAGCAAAGGCCTCCTTGTTTTCCAGGATCAATCTCCTTCTCAAAATGCTAATAGAGTTGGTCGAGTTACAATTGCCTGGTCAGACTTTGGTGCGATCTGTAGAAATTTTCGAGTTTCCGGAGGGAATTGGGTTCATGGCTTTAATAATTACTCGCATGACTTTGGTTCTGACAAATGTGGAACAATTGCTGGACATGGAAATGACGTGAATCGAGATGGAACAGATACTCCAACGATACTAGCTGAGTCGAGCGTATTTGAAGACCCAAATGCAGGCTTATATGGCGAACTAGCTGGACCAGCCTCTTTACCAGGTTTGCCTGTCCAGGGTTATATATTCACAGATGGTCAAAATATTTTCCTAAGAGGCAGCAGCCAGAACAGTTTTGTTATAGATCCAGACGATACCAATACCAGCCCGGTATCAAGACCTGTGCCTCCGTATAGCTATAGTAAAATGGATTCTTCTCAGGTTAGAAACTATGTTATTAGCAACGCGGGTGTGAATGGAAACAATATAGTCTATCCACCTCCTCCATAGTTATAAATACTACACCTAACGCACTTCTATCCTGTTAAGGGCCAAGAGAACCTTTTGAGCCCTTAAAATCTAAACTAGAGGGTCTCTCATGCTCTTTACTGAATCTAGGGGAAGCTTCGCTATCGAAGGATACGGCCTCGAGGTGTAGTTTTTAGCCCTCAAACGGTTATATTCCCAGGCTTTCGCACAATTAAACTGGTTAACTAATTTCTAGTTAGATAACTTTTTTAACAAGATAGGCCCTGAGGAGTCATTCGATATTCTCTACCCAAACGCAACATACAAGGTGTAACTATAGGTCTAAAGTATTGGAGATAACTCGACGATAATCACTATAATAGTAGTCGGGGTTTTACAAATTTCATTAACGAGCAGGTTATATTATGGGCTGCAGGCTTCCAAAATTTTATTCTATTGCTCACTGTGTGCTTTGGACTACGTTTGCGCTCCTAATTCTCCAACCGGAACTTTCTCAAGCCGAATGTCTGGATCCGGATGGGGATGGGTATGGCTGGAATGGAAATCGAGCTTGTCGAGCTAGAAAATTCAAGCCCCCATCTGAAGAAAAGGATCTACAAATTATAAATCATAATGTTACAGACATATCTAAGAATTCCGCAAGATTGGTAGCAAATTTTACAGAAAAAGCATCTGTAAAAATAAAATATGGGAAGACTCCATCTTATGGACAATCAGGGCCATACAGCGGTTTTTTGAAACGCAAGAACTATTCTCAAGTTCTAACAAAATTAGATCCGGATACTACTTACTACTACCAAATTGAAGCAAGAAATAGGAGAGAAAGAGTAAATTCCTCCCAAGGTCAATTTACAACACTTAAGGAACCTGCAACGACTACCACACTTCCTTCTACAACTACGACCACTTCAAGCACTACTACGACAACCACAACCTTTCCGACAACGACTACAACTATTGCCACAGGCTTTAGCCCGCGTGACATATTGCTCGCAGATAGTAACAGGATCGGCTACGGTGCAGCGACCACTGGTGGAACCAATATTGTTGAGATAAAGACCGAAACAGAATTCTTCGATGCTCTACAAGTCAGTGACAACTATGTCCTGATTTCTCCATCACTCGCAAACACGACGTTTACACGCAACACCACTTTTAAGACTAATGCAAATAATCTAACTATAGATGGCTCACTTGCGCCGGGCTTTAAAATCAAGGTCGGCACAGGAATGCCACAAAATAGTTGGCTTTTTAGATTTTTTGGCGACAATATTATTATCCACGAAATAGAAGCAGAGGGCATCGATTACGCTACGAGAAAGAATCAATCCTTTCTGAATATTTATGGTGAAAACATATGGATTGATAAAGTTACAGCTAGCGGGTTCAACGATGACGTAGTAAATATACTCTTGGATTCAGATCTTGTAACCGTTTCAAGGCTTAAAACGTTCAATACAAGTAAGTCAGTTTTTGTTTTTAATCCGAAGATAGGGCAGAGTGATACTAGACTGACAGTCCATAGTTCATGGATGAAATCTGATCAAAGAGGTCCTTGGATATCTTCGGGACAAGCCCATTCTTTTAATAATTATGTTGTTAAAACGGGAGCTGTGGCAGGCAGAACTTTAGTGCAGCACACCGCTTCAAATTTTCAGCACAGCGATATTGCTGAATTAATTAGCGAAAATAATGTATATGCTAATTCTCTTTACCAAGCACTCAGTGGTGCAGATGAAGCGGCAGGCAATGAGGGATATGTAGAAAGTGTAAATGATCTTGGTATTACCAGCGGCGGAGCAGGATCAGCTAGCGGTAACGTTTCATTCAGCTCTACTCCATCGCTATTCAATATTAATTATGACTATAGTTCTATCTTGAAACCAGTTGACGATGTAACTTCATTTGTTCAAAGCGAAGCCGGTGCTAGTACCACAGCAAACCCTGACAAGTAGATTTACGAGTAGGAAATGTGTGTGAGGGATAGGGGCCTTGAGGCGTAGATATTTATTAGTTTTAACTAGCTCAAAGTGTAACAATATAAGCCCTGAGGTGTAGATCCAGAATAGTTTGAAAAAGAAGCCCGGCTACAGATCTTGGAAACTATCGATTACATTTTTTGGGACATATTGTTTCCATTTATCTTTTTCTTTTTTAAACATTTTTCCGGTTTCGTTTAAGCCAAATCGAAAACGAGATCCATACTCATCTGACATGCTGGCATATATCTCAATTCCCTTGGCATATTTGGCCAAAAAGTAACTAAATCCAATCCACTCAGATCCAAACATTGGCAAACCGATATATCCTTTTGCTCGTTTCGGCTTCCCTTCTAGAGACAAACCTCTTTTTAGATCTATTTCAATTACCGTATTTTCGATTCTTTCTTGGTAAAATTTGTTAGCAATCTCCTTACCTTTGAGCTTAGCTCCATTCAACAAATCTATAATCGTATCCTGCTCAATTCTTCCATCAGATTTATACAGCGCATCCTCAACTTCTTTGTTGACCTTCAAAACAACTATTCCATATGCTTCAGACACAGCTGACTCCTTTTATTCACGGAAAATCTAAATATTGGATCTCTAGCTCTAAGCAATACAAATTACCCTAGTTTAACATATCATATACTCCTCAGGGCCCTTCCCTGAGTTTAACAATTAAACGGTTTCTATTCCTTAGCCTTTCACCCACTCAATTTGGTTTATTAATTTAAAGTTAGATAAATTTTAAACAGTATAGCCCCTGAGGAGTAATTGTAGAGCGTTTTGTTCTACGACATTGACTCGTAGTATTCTAAGTTTGTTCTGAGGGAAACTGGTAATTTGCCCGAGCTAGACAATACTACCTTTTACAAAAATCCTTTTCTAAAAAACACCATTCGATAAAGGACAGCGATCAATATCGTGGTGAAACCAATAGACGCACCACCAGATCAGTACCACTAGATTGCCCACCAATCCCTCGGCCTTCAGGGTCAGCTGACGCCACTACCTTCTCAGAGATATCGGCAATTGCCCAGTCAATCTCTGCAACGTTATTTTCAGCCCAGGATCTAATAATTTCTTTTAGTGGGTCGTCGTTGGAATCCAAGCCGTACACGGAGCTTAAGGTAGCTTTC
>CALKYB010000277.1 GCA_938003565.1 uncultured bacterium | reverse complement strand
AAGTTGAGTACTAGGGTTAGCACCACAGAGCCAATTATCGAATTTAATAGGAAATTTTCCATCTTCTAAGCTCCATCAAAATAAGCAAAAGTCGTCCCAATGAAGTAATACTGGCAAATTTAATTGTCAATTACGGTACTGCATCAAAAAAAACTATGCGAAATTAAACAGTTATAGAGTTTGGCTGAACTGACTAAATCATACAAGCCTGGAAAAATTCGACTAAGAGGCATGTTCTGGGATGTGAGATTAGACCCATTTCTGTGGACTAGAGGTTTGCCAATAAAATAAATACTAAGTTTTCTTCTAGTCAATATATTCGGCGGACATTTCTAAATCTTTTGGGATTTCAACCGGAATAGTTTTCTTAAACGAAGGGTTGATGAAAACAGCGAATTTTCTATTCGATGTTAAAGGAATGTCTTTTGGTGAAGCACCGTTTAGGATTTCTTTTGCCACTCGACCGGCCCAGGCTCCTTGTTCTTCGGGTATTTTGGTAAACCCAATCAAGGCATAAAGCATCATCCATTGATTGTTAGTAAGGGTTAGTTTGGTGGAGTATTTTTGGGATGCAAAAATCATGGTCGTTGGCTCCCACCGGTCTATACCCTCTCTGCTTCCAAGAACGATAAAGTCGTAAGCTTGGGCAGCCTTGAGATTCTCTATCCAGCCCTTACCGGTGGTCGCAAAGAATCCATCAACTGTCACATCATATTTTTTCCCGGTTTCTTGGTAGCGAAGAAGATGAGTTCGCTCGGCTTCAGTGTCAGCTCCTAGGTATGCTCCCTTTTTTAGTGGAATTACAGTTTTTCGTGCCAGATCAAACACTGGTTGTATCGGTGGCAATTCAATCATTCCAGTGGCGTTGGGGTGAGGTTGCTTAAGGCTCTCTACAGCGGGATTAGCACCACAAAATACGAAGGGAATTTTTGAGGATCCAAAATGCTCCGCTAAAAGATATTTAGAGGCAATATTATCTGAAACAATCACGACATCTGGTTTCCAGCTGTCTACTTTTTGTTTTGCCAGGAGGGCTTGCATTCTGATTGCAGAAACCTCTCGACTTCTTTTTCCGTCTAAGTAGTGTTCTTCAAACTTACAAGAATTTCTCAATTGTCTCTTTAGTTCGGCCTCAATTCGTTTAGATGAAGGGTGATCGGGGTGAAAGGAGGAAACGTATAGGCATTTCTTCCCTTCAGCCTGTAGAACATGAATGGGAACTAAAAAGAGAAGCAATACTAGTATCGTATTGAGGGCGTTATTTTTAGATACTTTCGGCATGAAGTTTAGTTGTGAAGGGCTTAGTATAACCTTGTAATGTCGAATTGCTCTACAGTAAACGACCCTTCACCCCACCAAATTTCGGTGCCAAATTTAATACTTCCCAGACACCAATCTTGTTTGAAGGGCGTAAGCTCTAATTTTTTATGGTTTCGTCTAACGTACTGAATAAAATCGTTCAGGACGATAGAACCAGCTTTCTTTTCGTCTATCGCAGTAAAGGCGATATAAGCGTCGTTAGCCCATGTAATCTTAGTGTAAACGCTAAATTTTTGGCCAAGACTATCCGTAAATGGGTCAATTGTTGAAGGGTTCCCTGTAGGGGTTCTCTCAGGGCCGGTTTCTAACCAAACTAAAAGTCTAAATGCTTCGGGAGGGGCAGGCTTCCCTGAGACTGGGCAAGAGGGATGAAAAGTTGCTCGAATTATAGCATTTCTGTCTCCACCTGTGGTCGGGGTTGATGCACCTTTCCACTCATCCAAGTCTCCCTTTCTTCTGTTAGATTGGGTGTCACTATATTTATAATCAATCTTAAACTTTGGAAGCTTTTTAACACTCAAAGGCAGTCCGCTGTCACTACAACTATTCTTTGGAGATCCTTCATTGTAACCAAAAACCACTCCTGGAAAGGACTTAACTTCCCATTCTTGAAATCCTTCCACTAGGCTATCCTCGTCACCCCAATCGTATTGCCAGGTGGCTATCAAAGCATCGTCATCGTTTTTAAGAACTTCGATGCATTGTTTCCAGTCCCAAGTAGATCTATGTGCGTTCCACGCGTCATTCTCTAGACAAAAATTTCCAAAAACAATTCCTTTTCCGGCGAACTGAGCTTTGGGGCTTACACATTGCCTGTTGTTTGGGTTAAGTGCTGATGAATTACCTTTACTAGCGGAGCGGTTTTTTAGAATCGTACCCTTGCGGGGAGGTGTGCATTCAAGTGAAGTGTTGGGTTTTGAGGTTGCTTTGCTTGCAGAAGTTTTATTGTTAGTTTTCTTAGAGCTATCTGAGTAAGCTAGGGGCGATAAGCAGATGCTCCAACAAAGTGCTGCTGGCAAGATTAACCTGAAAGTGGTTTGTCCAAGATTTTTTAAATTAAACATTCGCTAAAAGGTCCAATACGAAAATTGAAAAGCTTAAGCCGAAACAAAAAATTAATTTAGCCTCTAAGTTTCTCAAATACTTTAGTTGAAATTTCATTTTGAAACTGAACTACCTTATGATTAGAAAAGCACGGCCAATAGAATATTGCACTGCAATTGCTAAATTTTCATAAGAAAATTAACTTTAATTTCCTCACTATTTATACGTTCAAATGTTTCGTCTGACAAGGATAGCTTTTTTTAGATTTTGGAATAGCTTTAGAGATGATAACGCTGGTTTGTGACTATTTGCACATGCTGTATCAATTTAATGCCCTGGGAGAGACTCGAACTCTCACGTCTTGCAACACACGGCCCTCAACCGTGCCTGTCTACCAATTCCAGCACCAGGGCAGATGTATTTAGTTACTAGAGGCTGCTCCCTCTTCTACTGCATTGGTTAGTGCTTCAACTACTTTAGTCGAAACTGCTTTAGATGAGGAACCAAGGTCTTTTGCAACCGGAGAAATATTTTCTTTCACCACACTAACCGGATTCGGAATGGAGCCTTCACCAACAACGATTTTACCCGTTTCCCCTGAATTAGAGTTGGGAATAATTTTACTTTGTTGACCCGAGGATTTGGTATCAACTTGGGGTTTGCCAAGGGTTTTTTCATTAACAGAGTTTTCTACTTTAGCATTTTCTGGGAGGTCGCCAGTTACAGCAGTCGGTTGTGTTTGAACCGATGGAGCTTGACTAGATTCCACTTCAGTTTTGCCTGTCTCTAGATCGCTTTTAGCGTTGCTACTTGGTTGAACAACCTTAGCTTCTGGGGCAGGAGCTTGAGAGGGAAGACCTTCGAAAATAGTTCCTCCTTTAACAAGCCCTGGTTTTTGACCGACAGCTAGGAAGATGGATGTAATCATAAATCCGCCAGCTGCAAAGGCTGTGACTCGGGTGAGAAGATTGTCAGCTCCAGCAGCGCCAAATAGTGTATTTCCTCCGCCACCGAAGGTAGCTCCTACATCAGCTCCTTTACCCTGCTGAAGTAAAATAATAGCTATTAGGAATACACAGATAGCTACATGGACAATTAGCAAGATATTTAAATAAGACACGGTTTAGTCTCCAGAGTTCAGTTTGTATGAGCGGTCGTAGGTTTTATATATAATTTATATACAAGACATTAGATTTAGAAAGGCGGTAGTGGACTATAACTATCAGTTGCTGTCAATATTTCTACCCCTCTGATTGTCAACACTAGAGAGATAGCCTAGCCTCGTCCGTTTTCTATGAGCTTCCAAAAACTTTCGGCTTTTAAGCTTGCGCCACCAACTAAGGCGCCATTTACATGTTCTTGAGCGATTAACTCTGATATGTTTTCGGGCTTGGTCGAGCCGCCGTAGAGTAAAGGGATTTTTTCCCCCAGCTTAGAAAATCTACCAATCAATTCTTGGCGGATAAAGCTGTGCACGGAGCCAGCGATTTTCGGCGTAGCAGCCAAGCCGGTGCCAATTGCCCAAACTGGTTCATAGGCGACAACTAACCTAGATTCATTTTCGATATTGACTCCAGCCAGGCTATCGCTAAGTTGGGTCCTGACAGTCTCTTCAGTTTTCCTTGATTCAAACTGCTCTTTGGTTTCTCCAACGCAAACAATCGCCATCATACCAGAACTCAAAACTGTTTTGGCTCGGCTAGCAACTCCTTCGCTAGTTTCCCCATAATGTTCCCTACGTTCCGAATGGCCTAAGATTGCAAAACTAGCCCCAAGCTCTGAAGCCATGCTAGTAGATATTTCCCCAGTATGGGCCCCATTCTCAAGCCAGTGGACGTTCTGCACCCCAGTGGACACACCACGGAGGGTTGAGAGTTCTTCTGAGACCTTTGCCAGAGCCGAGAGGGGGGGAGCAATACCGACGTCATTAACATTACTGGCCGGAGTGTATAGTTTAGCAAAGGCTTTACAGAAATCAGTCGCTTCCGCGAGAGATTTATTCATCTTCCAGTTGGCGACAAAAAGCGGATCCATTGAGAGACACCAAAAATTAAGAGGCAGAAACCATCTTCAGCACGTCAACCATCCGGTTAGAGAAGCCCATTTCGTTGTCATACCAAGAAAGAATCTTTACCATGCGGTTTCCCATAACCATGGTTGAATCCAGATCTACAGTAGAGGAAGCAGAGGCGCCATTAAAGTCGGTGCTAACAAGCGGCTCATCGCAAACATCTAAAACCCCTTTCAGCTCACCCTTTGAAGCAGCAATTAGCGATTCCTTGACTTCGTCAAGCGAAACGTCTTTCTCTACTTCACACACAAAGTCGACCAGTGATACGTTTGGGGTAGGAACTCTGATAGCTAATCCATCAAGCTTACCCTTCAACTCTTGAATAACCAAAGCCATTGCTTTTGCAGCTCCGGTCGAGGTTGGAATCATTGAGAGTGCAGCAGCCCGGGAGCGCCTAGGATCTTTATGTGGAAGGTCTAGTATTCGCTGGTCGTTGGTGTATGAGTGGATTGTCGTCATCATGCCTTGTTTGATGCCGTAACTATCCAAAAGCACTTTTGCTACGGGGGCTAAGCAATTAGTGGTGCAAGAACCATTAGAGATGATTTGATGTTTGGAGGCTTCGTATTTGTCGTGGTTAACACCATAAACAAGGGTAACATCCGCATCCTTTGAAGGAGCGGAGATGATTACTTTGTTGGCTCCAGCCTTAAGGTGTTTGGCCGCATCGTCTCGTGCTGTGAAAAATCCGGTGGACTCAAGCACAACGTCGACTTCAGCCTCTTTCCAGGGAAGCTTTTCGGGATCTCGCTCTGCGCTCACGCTAATCTTGTGGCCGTTGACAGTAATAGATCCCTTGGAAGCAGATATTTCTCCCTTAAAACGTCCGTGAACCGAGTCGTATTTGAGTAGCCGCGCTAAAGTTTCCGAATCAGTAAGATCGTTTATCGCGACAATCTGGCACTCTTTGTCGTCCAGGGCAGCCCTTAAAACATTTCTACCAATTCGTCCAAAACCGTTGATTGCGTATTTAACCGACATGACTCAATTTTCCTTAAAAGTTTAGGTAAGGGAGTTAGGTTGTTGCTCAACTGGGCAGAAAGCTAACTGCTTACAATTTTGTTAGACAGACCAAAAATCGGGCTTGAATGTTGGGGCGGCTTTTAGCATAATTATTTGATCAATAAAAGGGAAAGAAGACTATTTACGTGCTAAATAATCCTGTTTCGAGTTTAACAAATGTTTGTTTTCTTTGTACTATTTTCAGGCTATTGGGTGTGATTGGTGACCTGAGACAGATTGAGGTTAGGAATTTTTGAAGATTTGGGCTTACTAGGTCGTCGACCTAGAAATAAGTTTCTATTTTTTAGATTTGAAGTAGCTTAGTGTAACTGTGTTTGGTGTAGAATTTTTGGATTTGCTTTAGCTGGATTTGATTGGATTATGAGAAGCTTAATTTTACTTGGAAAAGTTTCTGAAGAGGGGATTGCCTTGCCAGAAGGTAGTGGTGCGGCTGAAGCCGTTCATTCCTCACAACTTGGGATTTTGGAGCTAGTAACGAGCTCTGGTCTAGTTGTTCAAGGAGTTCTGCTTATATTGATTTTGATGTCTGTAATGACTTGGGGAATTGTACTCTCCAAGTGGAGTCATATGAAGAAAGCTAAGAACCAAACTAATAAATTTAATGACGTTTTCTGGAGCAGTAATAACCTGAGTGAAATGGAAGAATCAAGCAAGCAGCTTGGTACAAGTCCAGTGGCTCATGTTTTCTCAGCTGGCTTGAAAGAACTAAAAGAAATTGTTCGGTTGCAGAAAGAGAAAGGGGAAGGGTCGGGCTATATTGAAAGTGTTGATCGGGCCTTAAAGCGAGCCAAAGCTTTGGAAGTTACCAAGATTGAAAAAGGAACTACGTTTTTAGCGACCACGGCTTCTGCGGCACCTTTCATTGGTCTGTTTGGAACCGTGTGGGGAATAATGAATGCCTTTCTTGGTTTAAGTAGCAGTGGGGGAAACACGATTCAGGCAGTTGCACCAGGTATATCTGAGGCATTAATTGCGACTGCGATTGGTTTGGCGGCAGCGATACCAGCGGCGATTGCCTACAATTATTTTATGCAGCAGATAAAAGTTTTAGGTCGCGATATGGATATGTTCTCGGCCCAGTTTCTCAACATTGCTAAGATGCATTTTGTTAAGTAGGGAAAAACTCTTCCTATTAGTTTTTTTGGATATACCAATTGTAGATTTGTAGATAGACTATGGCCTTTGATAGCACTGAAGAAAGTGGCGGACCGATAGCGCAAATTAATGTTACTCCCCTAGTAGATGTGATGCTGGTCCTTTTGATTATCTTTATGGTTGCTACTCCGATGCTTCAGCAAGGGGTTGATATTGAGTTACCGAGAGAAACTATTGCTCCCTTAGAAGGTGAAGGTGAGCAACTTGTTGTTTCAATAAAAGAAGATGGAGAGGTTTTTGTTGGGAAGGATAACAAGGTTGCTTTAGATAAAATCGGTGCAAAAGTGGCGGCTATTCTTGAGAGTAAGGAAGATAAGCAAGTTTTTATCAAAGCCGATAAGCGGACTTCCTATGGGAACGTAATGGCTGTTATGGCTCGTCTACGTCAGAATAAGATCTTCAAAGTAGGTTTGGTAACGGAGCCATCTTAATGGGGCCAGGATCTGAACCAAAATTCACATCCGGCGTCGCTCTGTCTCTAGCCGGACATATCCTCATGGGGATTGTTTCCATTGCTGTGCTCGATAATACCTCTTCTAAGATTAGTAAGCGCCAAGAGGTGTTTTCCGTAACGATAGAGGGCGGAAAAAAACTGGGCGGTGTCTCTCAGGTAGAGAAAAAAGGTGGTCAAAAGAAAGTCCTAACCGATCCTAAGTTGAAAGCTGAGTCTGCAGCAAAAAAGGAGGCTGAGAGGCTTAAAGCTGAAAAAATTAAACTAAAAAAGGCTGCACTTCTGGAAGAGGAGAAGAAGAAAGCCGCTAAAAAAGCTTCTGAGAAAAAAAAACTTGAAGAGAAAAAAAAGAAGGAGGCTTTAAAAAAGGCCGAGCTTGAGAAGGCTAAGAAGGATAAAGAGAAAAAAGAAAAAGCCAAAAAGGAAAAAGATAGGCTCGATAAGAAAAAACTTGAAGAAGCCAAAAAGAAAGCCAAAGAAGATCAGGCTAAGAAAAAGCGACTAGAGAGAGAGGAGCGGGATAGACGAATTCGCGAGGCTATGAGCAACGCTAAGGATCAGTATAGCGGTGAATCTGCTCGGGCTGGAGGCAGAGGATTTGGTGCTGGCCGGGTTGGTGGAAACGGCATGGGGGGTGGAACACTCAGAAGTGCTGAGTTTATTCGCTACCAAAATGCTCTTCACGATCACGTTAAATCTAGCTGGAGTTGGGGTCTGCGCGGCAGTTCTTTGATGGCTAAGATTGAAGTGTTTCTTAGAGAGGATGGAGTTGTTCAGAGTGCTAAGATTTTAGTGGGATCGGGAAATAGAAATTTTGATCAATCAATTCTAAGGGCAGTTCATAAATCCTCACCTGTTCCAGCCCCTCCACCGCACCTATATAATCAATTCCGCAGTGTAAACATCACTTTTGATTCAGACGACGGCTAAATTTACCGTTCTGAAAGATTTGCATTAGCGAATTAAATTTAATTTCGTCCAAATCGGGGTTTGTTGTAATCGGGCAATTTTCTTTTTCTAGCCAAGCGCCACGTATTTGTAGCATATTGTTGGGGGGGGTGGTTATTATGCGTGCTAGAGGAGTTCCTAGCGGTAAATAGGTTATAACCTGGAAGATTAAGTTGAAGTATTTTTTTATCGAGAATAAAAGATCGTATTATGAATATAGTTCAAGACCCGAGAAAAGTTAGGAGTGAGAAGATTGTTCTGAGCTTTTTATTCTTTGCTGCAGCATCGCTGCTGTTGCCACTTGCGAGTTTTGCGCAGACTGACATTCATATATCAGGGCCTCAAGGTGGCTTTCCAGTTGCGATTCCTAAGTTGTGTACTGAAGGTGTCCCAGGTGGATCAGGATCTTCCATTAGTGAACGGGTGACTAAGAACTTAGATCTTTCTGGACTTTTTAAAGTTCTAAATCCCAGATCTTTTGTAGAGTCGGCTTCAAAGTGTGCGAATCCTAAGGAGATTGCTTATTCGGATTGGTCGTTAATTGGAGCGGAGGGAGTTGTTAAGGGTATCGTTAGGGCCTCTGGAGACAACACCGTTTCAATTGATATGCTTTTGTTTGATGTTCAGCAACAGAAGCCAGTTATCGGCAAGAGGTATCAGGCGAGTCCTGGCGAGGTTAAGCGTGTTGCCGACCGATTCTCAAATGTTATTATGAAGTATTTCACGGGTGAGGCTGGTATTTTTGGTTCCCAGTTAGCCTATGTTTCCCGAGTTGGAAGGTTTAAAGAGCTTTTTGTGATGGACCTAGATGGTTCTAATAATCGAAAGATTACAAATGATCGAGGCTTGGCCATGACTCCTTCTTGGTCACCAAACGGACAAGAGTTAGTCTATACTTCCTATAGGACCAAGAGCCCTGAGCTTTTTACTATTCCCTCAGCCGGAGGTAGTCCGCGACAGGTCACACGCTTAGATGGCTTAGAGATTGGACCTGAGTTTTCTAGCTCAGGCAGGGAGATCCTCACTTCTAGTAGTATGTTTGGAGTGCCAAATATAATTCTTCTCGATTTGAAGGGTAAGTTATTGAAAAAGATAACAAGCTCTGGTGCAATTGATGTTTCCCCATCGTGGTCCCCTGATAATTCTAAAGTAACGTTTTGTAGTAATAGGGGTGGTGGACCACAAATATATATTACCACCGCTGGCGCTGGTGATAGGGGAGGAGCAAGAAGGTTGAGTTTCACCGGAAGCAATTACTGCACCTCACCAAGCTGGTCTCCGAAAGGTGATAAGATTGCCTATGTTTGTAGGAATCGTGGGAATCAGATTTATGTGAGTAATGTCGATGGATCCGAGCCTGTTCAATTGACTTATACAGGGAATAATGAGGATCCTAGTTGGTCTCCTGACGGACGATATATAGTGTATAGCTCAAATTTTGGACGGGGAGGCCCTCGGAATTTAGCTATACTGCCTTTGGCTAGCGGGAAAACCACTCAGGTAGGGTTCTCTAAGGTGGAAGAGAGTCAACCAGCTTGGTCACCTCTGTTGGATGATAACTAACAAGACTAGCTTCTTGCCTAGATCTAGAGTGTTTTTAGGTTTGGTTAAAGATTGCTTGCGCTAAACACAAATCTGTTTGATCTTCCCCTTAGTGAGGTGTGAGAACTTATTAGTTTTTCCTGACTTTTTTTGTGGAGAAGCTATATGGTTTTGATATATTGATGCTTAGTTTTTTCTATTTGAGCTAAAGTTAATTTGTTGTTGAGCCGTTTGGCTTTACTCGATAACCTTCCTACATAATTATAGGGAAGAGATTTTCGGTTAAATTTTTTATTTTATTTACTTTATGATTTTCTACGGGAGAGTCTAATGCGTAGCGTTGCTATATTTTTAGGTAGTCTAATTTTGTTGTCATCCACCGGTTGCTCCATATTCAGCAAGGGGTTTGGATTTGGCGACGGAGACGGCATGGATGGTAATATCCCAACTGCTAGTGTGGGTGGGGAGTTGTCTGACATTAACTTTACATATGATTCTTCTGCACTAAGTCCTAGAGCGCAAGAGAAGCTAAGACGAAATGCCGAGTGGTTGAAGAGTAATGAGTCACAAAGAGTCATTATAGAGGGTCACTGTGATGAGCGAGGGACTGCAGAGTATAATCTTGCGCTTGGTGAAAAACGAGCCCAAGCTGTACAGAGTTATTTGCAATCTCTTGGGGTATCCTCTAGGCAGCTATCAACTGTTACTTACGGTGAAGAGCTTCCTCTGGATCCAACACCTGGTGAAACTGCATACTCTCGTAACAGAAGAGTTCATTTCGCTCTAAGAAAGTAGGCTATAGAAAGTAGTCATAATAGTAGGCGAGTGTTTAATTGCTTACAAAAAAGGAGAAAGTTTTTACTTTCTCCTTTTTTTTTGGTTTAGACCTTAAACTGGTCCAATCTGGCCCTTTGTTTTTATAGTTTTTTTATAATACCTTATAGTTACGGGCTTGTGAGTGCGGAAGCTGTTTTATTTAAAAATTATTTAAATTCTTAAGGTAATGACGAAAGATAGATCAAATATCAGTTTAGACATTCACCATTATCCAATGATGCTCGGTAGAAACACTGCTTCTGCCTTCTGGTTTGGGCTAGTTCTTG
>CALKYB010000276.1 GCA_938003565.1 uncultured bacterium | reverse complement strand
CTTGATCTGAATTCAAATGGAGTAATAGATGGCACAGAGACTGGAATACCTTCTGTAACAGTTGATGTTCTCTATTTGGGTGCTGACGGAGTTGTTGGGGGAGGAGATGACCAAGCATTTAGTGATGTTACGGATGCCACAGGAAACTACCTTGTCACCGGGTTGCCCCTAGGTGCTTATACAATTACCGTGGATGCTACCACCTTGCCTGCTGGTTATGTTCAAACCTTTGATAGTAATGGGAGTGGTGATAACGCATCCGTCACAACACTTACTTCTGGTGCCTTGGTCGATTTGGACCAAGATTTTGGTTATACCACCACAGGCTCTATCGGCGACCGGGTTTGGTTGGATGCCAATTCGGACGGGCTTGATGCCAGTGAAACAGGCATCTCAGGGGTTACGGTTGATGTTACTTATTTAGGGCCGGATGGAGTGTTAGGTGGAGGTGATGATCAGTTGTTTAGTGATGTCACTGACGCTACTGGTGGCTATCTAGTTTCAGGTCTACCATATGGAGATTATACCATTGAGGTGGACGTAAGTACTTTGCCAGCTGGTTTAACCCAGACGTTTGACAGTAATGGAGCTGGAGATGATGCTTCTGTTGCTACGCTTAGCAGCGGTTCGCCAGATAATTTACTGCAGGACTTTGGTTATAATTCTTCAGGCGGAACAATTGGAGATACAGTATGGCTAGATGTAAATGCTAATGGGGTTCTAGATTCTGGGGAGACCGGTATTTCTGGAGTCACCGTCAATCTGACTTACTTTGGCGCTGACGGGGTCTTAGGTGGGGGAGATGATCAGCTCTTCTCTGATATCACTGACGGTTTGGGTAACTACCTTGTTGCTGGATTGCCTCTTGGTAACTACTCAGTAGCGGTCGATGTCAGTACTTTACCGGCAGGGTTCATTCAAACTTTTGATAGTGATGGGGCGGGTGACAATGCTTCTCTTGTGACGATTTCAACTGGAGTGCCAGTCGAATTAAATCAAGATTTTGGTTACAATTCTCCTACTGGGACCATTGGAGATGTTATTTGGTCTGACACCAATGGAAATGGGGTTCTAGACGGCAGTGAAACTGGAATTGCCGGGGTTGCTGTCAACCTTACCTATTTGGGACCAGATGGAGTCTTGGGCGGCGGTGATGATCAGGTTTTCCCAACTGTTACTAACGCAACGGGTAATTACTTGGTTAGTGGACTACCATTTGGAGACTATATCATTGCAGTAGACACTGCGACTTTGCCAGCTGGTTCGGTTCAGACTTTTGATAGTGATGGAGCTGGAGATAATGCCTCAACAGTCTCAATCAGTTCCTCTGCTGTAATCGATTTGGATCAGGATTTTGGATATAATGTTGTCTTAGGGTCCATAGGGGATGTCGTATGGAATGATACTAACGGTAACGGAATCTTGGATCTTGGAGAAACTGGTATTCCCGGAGCTAATGTAGTTGCTACCTACCTAGGCCCTGATGGAATACTCGGTGGAGGAGACGACCAGGTTTTTAACGCATTTACTGATGCGAATGGAAATTTCCTTATCACTAGTCTTCCACTTGGTAACTATGCTGTTGCTGTCGACACAGGGACTCTGCCAGCTGGATTGACTGCTACTTTCGATAGTGATGGTGGCGGAGACAGTTTCTCAGTGACGACAATCTCGATTGGAGCGCCTACTGACCTCAATCAGGACTTTGGATACAATAATGGTTTGCAGGTCGATACTTTGGCTTGGAATGGTTTTTGTGACCAACAGAACTTTGCCTCATTGCAGAATAACTGTGGGACTGCGGTCGCTGTAAACTTGATTCTTTTTGGTTCTTCTGGAGCCTTATTGGGGACCGACGCGATTCAAGTGCCAGCTAATGGTCAAGTTGACTATGCTGTAAATGATATCACTGGTTTCTCGGGCTTTGATCAGGGTTTATTGGAGGTGCAATCATTTCCTGGCAGTTGTATTTCTGGAAGTATGCAAATCTTTGCTCCATTTGGACCGGCGGGCCAATTTTTCAGCACAGCAATGTTGGATAATGACTTTGGTGGAACTAATAATCTTTTCGCGATGGAAGACGGAACTGAGAGTAATGCTTGTTATGCTGTTTATAACACATTTCAACCAAGTATGAATCCAGCGGATAGCGAGTATCCTACAACTCATTGGTTACAGCTTTTGAACACTGACCAAGAGGATAAAATCAATTTTACGATTAATCGCTTTGACAGTAGTGGAGAATTGGTTGTTTCGGAAGAAGCGATTGTTAATCCCATGGGTCGAAGAGATGTAGCCGCTGGACACGAAGATAAAGTTTTCAACCGCTATGGTATTGTAGAGATTGTACCGGATCAGGTTGGTGCTGACTTCTTCGCTCAGATGTTTCGTTATGGAGTGGATTCAAGTGTTCAGTCTGGAGTTAGAATGAGTTCCTTTAATATGGCTGATAACTGCTCAATCGGTGTTAAAGGTGAGCAGAGTGTCTTAATCTCCAAAGGCGCTGGAGCTATGAATTGGTTGGAGCTGTATAATATCAACCGAGCGCCTAAAGAGGTTAAAGTTAGAGTTTACTTCAGAGGGGTTCTCTCGAACGAGCGAATACTTACTGAGTTTGTTGATTATAACTTTACGATGAATCCAATGCAGTCTCTACATTTCGATGCAACCGTTGGGTTTGCTCCTGGGCAAACTGGAGTAGCAGTTGTTAGTGCGACTGACGGAAGTCCTCTGATAGCTAAAAGTACATCTTATGTATATGACGGCGATGGTTCAGTAGTTACATCAGTTACCAATGGTGGTATCGAGCCTTTGCCTGCAAAAGCAAGCTCTACGTTTAATACATTTAGACATCAGATTAACTGGCTTAGAATGTATAATACTGGAACATCAGAGCTAGAGGTTACGGTTCGTGCTTTTAATCAGGACAACACCATGGAATACGATAAAGCATTGGTTCGAATTCCGGCTCAATCAGGAAAGGATGTTGATTTGAATAGCATTCTTGGACTTACCGATTCTTCCTACGGTAGGGTGGAGATAAGTCATTCAGGCTCGGGTAACTTAATTGCAGACATTAATCGGGTCCAGCATAATGCTGCAATGACTATGGTTGAAGAAATGGAAATATTT
>CALKYB010000275.1 GCA_938003565.1 uncultured bacterium | reverse complement strand
TTGCTAGTTCATTCAACATAAACTCATTGTGAGTTACAAATATTGATGCTCCCTCAAACTCAGCAACAGCATTCAACAAGGCATCAACAGACTGCATATCTAGATGATTCGTCGGCTCATCAAGCAGAAGAAGGTTAGTTGGAGTTAGAAGAATCTTAGCCAGCATTACTCGAGATTTCTCTCCTCCGGACAGAACATTTATTGGTTTTAGAGCACTCTCACCTTCAAACATCATCAGACCTGCGACACTTCGAGCTTTGGTTCGCCCAATATCATTTGAGACAGAGGAGATTTCTTGCTCAATTGTTCTTTTAGGGTCAAGCCGCTCAATATTTGTTTGGCCGAAATAGGCCAGATCCAAATTTGAAGAAGGGATGATTTCACCAGAAACAGCCCTAAGCTCTCCAGCTAAAAGAGACATTAAGGTTGATTTTCCTTTTCCGTTTCGCCCGATAATTCCGATTTTATCCTCTCGACCAACTTCAAAAGAAAGTCCATCAATCAGAAGAGATTTGGGATCATAGCCAAATGCTAAATCAGAAACCCTAAGAACTGTTTTTCCAGGGTGAGGGGAGTGATTAAAAGAGAAATCAAGATTATCTATATTGGAAAGCTTTTCCAAATTGTCCATTTTCTCCAAGGATTTTACACGAGACTGAACGGCTTTAGCCTTAGAAGCCTTGGCTCTAAAGGTTCGAATAAATTTCTCCGTTTGCTCCACTTTCTTTAATTGATTGAGGCGACTTTGTTCATGAATCTCCTCTTCCATTTCGAGTTGAGAAAAATACTTTTGGGTAGTCCCTGCAATCTTCTTAACTTTTTTTCGATGTATACCTATAATATGAGTGCTAACCTGGTTCATCAAATGATGGTCGTGAGTTACAACAATACATTCATTGGGCCAGGTCTTGAGGAAGTTAATTAACCATCTTAGAGAGACAATATCTAAGTAGTTAGTTGGTTCGTCTAGAAGCAATAAATTAGGATTTGAAGATAAAAGCTTGGCTAGGTTCAATCGAATTTGAAAACCACCAGACAAGTCATTGGGAGCAGAGTCTAGTTGGGCAACCGAGAATCCTAGCCCCATTAAAATTGCCTCTGCTAGATAAGTCTCTTTCCACCCACCCTCCATCATAGGCAACTCAGAGCTAGCTTCTTCTCTGACGGTGGGTTCGTCAAAAACCAGGTGCTGACGCAGATACCCGACGCGATAGTCATCTGGATAATGAATTTTACCAGAATCAGATTCCTCCAGACCGGCAAAAATTTTCATTAACGTCGATTTACCCTCCCCATTGCGACCAACAAGTCCAATGCGTTCTCCTGGGTTTATCGAAAAACTGACATCCTCAAACAGGTCTTGCCCGGCAAAAGATTTATATAGAGATGATATTTGAATCATCGTTTGGTCCAATAGAAAAATTCTGTGCAAAAAATAAGTGCTTATAGCTTCTTGAGCCCTCTAATGTCCAGAGATTAAGGTCCAAAACAATAAGACCAAACCATAGGAAACTACTAGCTAGGAATTGGATGAATCGCTATGGTAGGCAAAGAGAACCTTGTAATGGAGAAACTTATGACTGCTCTTAACACCCGTAGAATAGTTGCTATGACATTAGTGGCCCTGATGTTACTCGTTTGTGCTTGCAACAATAGTACCTCGTTTAGCTCCGGAGGTGAGGAAGAGGAAGAAGAGAAGGAACATCGCGGAGTAAACTTTCTTCCACCGGTTAAAGAATACAAGGATCGAGCTGGTGGGGCTGCTGCTGCCATCGAAGGAAAATCTGGTGCAGTCCACAAGCAGTTCGAAATGCTTGATAAGTAAGTTTGTATTGCTTAATAAGCTTGAGGATTAGCTATTTAGAGATGCTACCACCACGCTCCTCTTGCTTTACCAGACGCCTGAATTGCTTGCCACCCGGAACAAGTTTTGACAAACTGCCTCCTTGATTCGGCACGCCACGGTGAAGCCCAAACATAGTACTGGGAGCGACTAGCATTTCCACAATCAAAACTTCTAATCCCGGCGTAAAGCATATAACCTTCACTTACTCTAACTGCTGGTAAAATTAGATCCGCATTAGAATCTTCATAAGCCGAAGCCGCCCCTATTTCCCATCTTCGCTCACCAACAACATTAGTTAAAGCATCCTGTCTCATTATGTAACTTTCCAAATCAACGCTCGCACTATGAAGTAGAGTTTCACTAGCAGCAATGTAAGCTCGCTCGCGATATTCGCTATATGCAGAGACTCCAACAGAGCCAAGAACACCGACAATTGAAACAACCACTAGAAGTTCTATAAGTGTAAATCCTTGCTGGTTTTTCCTAGGTGATTTCATGATTTTTTCAGGCTAAAAGTTAATAGATTCCACGCATTTATATTAACGACAAGAGTCTCAAACTTCTTTAGAAATTTCTACAGATATGTAGATAATGCAAACTTTTCCTGGGTGATTATAGCTCGAATCTAATCACAACATACGTTCTCCGATCAAGTTAGATCTGTATATAGGCGTACCCTTTTAAAATCCCCGTATGCCTCCTGTTTATCAAAGCCTATATACTGAGCTGCGAAGCAGTTCAGCAAATATTTTATACCCCCACCCAAAAAGACCTGACAAGCGTAGCTTGGCAAGAAAATCGGTTTAACCCAGAAAACAGCTGCTTGTCGCTACTTTTAAAAAGGAAATGCTGCGCATTCTGTGTTTTTTTGGTACGCCGATATAATCTACTGGCGATGCTAGCGCATCGCTACACCCCCGGGTGGAAGATTGTTTATTACTGGAAATCTCAAGTGGTGGGGGTATATACTGAAACCATTATAAATTTCGGTATAGACGACCTTTTAATCAGATGGGTATATGCAGTGCGTTAGCACTGCAATTAGACAGATATAATGCGCCTCCAGTATGCTACAAGTCCTCAGGACTTGGCTAGAAAATACCAAATAAAGCTAATTTACCAAACTCAACTAGCTTTTCTTGCGAAGCTGCGCTTCTCCTCCATATTTGTGGATGGGTATACCTGTCTAATGGCCTCGCTACCGCTCGGCTTATACTGCGCTTACTGAAAATATTGTTGAATACCAAAATTTAAATGAGGCGCAGTATATGCAGTGCCTAAGCACTACCATTAGACTGAGTTAAAGTTTTAGCTAAAAAATGTCGATACATCGAGTTTACTAACCGTAATTCATTTCGACTATAAAACTTCATGCTATCGAAACTAATTAGGTATTGGACCTCGCTACTATTAACTCTGCTCCTTATTCCAAATTTTTCTTTTGCGGAATGTGTGGATCCGGATGGAGATGGTTACGGTATGAATGGCAATAGGCCCTGCAGGGCAAGGCGCACTCAAAATAGATCCACCAACGTGACTGTAAGGGATGTTAGAATTAGCGAAGTTACTAAATCATCAGCTCGAATTACAGC
>CALKYB010000274.1 GCA_938003565.1 uncultured bacterium | reverse complement strand
AATGCTTTTATTCAAGCTAGAATGGGTTCATCCCGCTTGCCTGGCAAGGTTTTGAAGTTACTTTGCGATATACCAGTTCTTCAACATGTTGTTTCTAGAGTTAGTGCCTCACCGAGTATAGAAAATACAGTAGTTCTTACTTCAACACTAGATAAAGACGATCCTATTGAGGACTACTGTCGATCCCAAAATATATCTGTTTTTCGTGGAAGTGAGTTAGATGTATTAGATAGATACTATCAAGCCTCTCTACAATATCCCTCTCACACTGTTGTAAGAGTTACTGCAGATTGCCCTTTATTAGATCCTGAAGTGCTAACCAGCGTTGTTGAGATGCTCAAGGAGAGGAGTTGTGATTATTGTTCAAATACTATCAGACGAACTTACCCCAAGGGCTTGGATGTTGAGGCTTTCTCTTCGGATACCTTGGAAACAATATGGAAAGAAACCGTTCATCAGTATGACAGGGAACATGTCACGCCGTATATATATAATCATCCGAACCGCTTTTCGATTGAGGGGGTAGAAGATTCGATTGATAGATCTGAAAAACGTTTAACACTGGACTATCAAGAGGATTTTAAATTAATCGAGATTGTTTTCAAGGGTTTATATGGGGATAATCCGCTTTTCGGACGGGATGAAATTTACTCATTTTTAGAGGATAATCCCAGCCTAGAAGATATAAATGGCCATCTTGAATGATTACTAATAATGTAAAAGCGACTCTTCTACTTTCTACGATAAAATCTGTTATTGAAGAAGACTCGACTCAGGCCAGAAAGAATAGTTTTTTAGCGATAGTCGAACGAAATTTTTTAATAAAACTGGTCTATAACTTTCATAAATCTATTCACCCTTCTCCTTTTTCATCTCTGATGATTGCCTGTTTCGGCTTAAAATCATTTTTCTGCTTCAGGATTATAAATAATTCAGATCGTCCGATACTTTTTACCAATGAATTTTCAAATGAGCTTAAAACTCTCAATCTAGTTCGCGAATGTATCGGAGAAAGTGAGGTAAGTAGAGTTTCCAAAGGTCTGCGGTCACTTCTGAGTTTCCAGACGCTTCGTCTGATAATAGAACTTTTCTGCAAGCATTGTGGAGATATAAGGAGTTATCTAAGAATAGTTAGGCATATCGATCGTCGAAATGACTTTATGCCCTCATGTCGAGCAGTTAGTTCGCTGTGTTATTATTTAAGGTTTTCTCATGAATTCAACTGCAAAAAGTATCGATCGGTTTTGGTTGCAAAAAATTATAGTCCTGACTGCATAGCTCTTACAAATGTAGCAAAAAGGAAAAGTATACCCTCCATTTTTCTCCCTCATTCCTTTATTCCTCCGGTTATTTCAAAAAAATCGGATTTGTCCTATTCCTTGCTCTTACTTCAAGGGAAAAAAATGCATGAAATTTTATTGAGTCAAAGATCAATTGAAGGAAAGGTTGTGTATCGCGGACTAACCTCAAATTCTAGCCCTTTGAATTTGGAGGTTTTAAAGTCCGCTGGTATGTCCGTCGGGATATTCCTCTCAGGGATGGTGAATTCTAGAGGGGTACAGGATACGGTCAGTCGTATCGAAAAGGAACTACAGCCAAAGAAAATTTTCATTCGTCAGCATCCCGTTCGCTTAGTGAATGAAGACCTAAGTCCTTATTTTTTAGACAATACTCTTGTTGAGTTTTCTGAAGGGATTGACCTTGAAGAGGATGTCCAGAGGTGTGATTTGATAGTAGGCGGAGCTAGTGGTGTTTTGATTGAAGTATTACAGATGGGTAAGCCTTGTGTATATTTTGATACTCTCGAGGAAATTCCCTACGATTACAACGGCTTTGTCGCTTCAGGAGTCGTTTTAGATCAAACAGATGAATTATTAGATATAGAGAAAATCCATCAGTTCTATGCCAGTAATTGGAAAAGCAAATTTTTAGACTACGATCATTTTTACGAAAAGTCTGCGAGTTCTAGAGAGTTAATCAGAGAAGAAATAGGATTGTTACAGGATATTTAGATTATTTTATATGCTCCCAAGAAAGGGGAGTTCCTCTTTTTAAATCGGTCTTCGCAGTGCATCCCAAAATATTCTCCAGGTCATAGGGAGATAGCCCATCTCCTGGTCTGATTACTCTTAAGTTAGATCGACTTAGCGTTTCGCCTTTTTTAATATTTTCAACGACATATACAGATCGTTTGTATTTTCTTGAATCGACTTCTGAATCAGCTATTTTTACTGTGGAGTTCCCCAGGGATTTCCAGGCTCTCTTGCTCTCGTCAACTAGAGTTTTAAGTCCAGAGGAATCTAGAGAAAATGCCGAGTCGATTCCATCATCTCCAACACTTAGAGTTAAATGTTTTTCTATGACGCATGCCCCAAGCGCTACGGAGGCGATTGGTACTCCAATTCCAATGGTATGATCGCTTAGTCCTACGGGACAACCAAATATTCGAGATAGGCTAGCGATGGCATTTAAATTTGATTCCTTACAGTCTGCAGGATAGTTGCTGGTACATTTTAGCAGAATAAGTTTTTCGCACCCATTGCTGCGAAGAATTTTGACACTTCGATCTATTTCTTCTAGCGAGGAGGCTCCGGTCGACATAATAACTGGCTTTCTTGTAGCGGCTACCTTTTTTAGGAGACATGGGTAATTGTTTTCGAAAGAAGATATCTTGTAAGCAGGTACATTCAGCGACTCCAGGAAATCAACTGAGCTGAGATCGAAAGCTGAGCTAAAAGCAATTAGCCCTTTTTTGCTAGCATATTCGAAACAATCTTTGTGCCATTCCCAAGGAGTTTGTGCCTTTTCATAAAGTTCAAATAGACTGTATCCGTTCCATAGAGATTTTGGATTTTTTATTGAGAATAAACCCGAAGTTTCATTTATCGTCATTGTTTCGGGAGTATAGGTTTGTAATTTAATAGCATCTGCTCCCGCTTCGGCAGCGGCGTCAATTAACTCCAAGGCTCGTTCTTTAGATCCAGAATGGTTCCCGGAGAGTTCTGCTATTATGAATGGAGAACTTTCAGCTCCAATTTTAGTGTTGCCTATTTGGATTGAGTCTATCATTTGAACTTATAAAACCTCATCATTGAAGATCCCAGTTAAATCTAACTATCCGAACATTACCATAGCAGAGAGAATCTATTTCTGCTTCGACCGAACCATATTTTTCAATTATGGTATCAATTTCAGTTTTGGAGATTCGAATAGACTCATGAAACTTATTATTTGTAGGGGAGTCGGTTGTAAAAAAATCTGTAAATTTATCAATTATTAGAATGTCAGGCTTGAAGTGTCTATATGAGTCTTCGAGGGTCACTGCATTTCTATAGTTAGTATAAAACTTAAAGACATGCCAAGTCGAATAATTGGTATCCTTTAATACGCGCCAATAGGTTTCTTGTCCGAAAACTCGATCTTCCTCCCTTATGTGGGGCCTTATTTGATGCCCCAGTTTCTGAAAATCTGCGAGACAGGAAGTGGTATGTGAATTTAGTTTAATTCCATTCTGCCAAAAAAGAATTGAAAGACAGAAAGCAAAAGAAACCACAATTCCAACTTTCAATATGCGGCTAATAGCACTACATTTTACGAAGTGGGCGACTAGCGTAGCAGTTAATATGTCCATAAAGGGACTGCAAGCTATGAACTTAAAGGGACTCAAGCTTTTAAGTATTCCAACTGAAGCAAGTGTTCCAAGCAGTGTAAAAACTAGTATTCGGAAGAGATTTTTTTTCTCCGGCATTAGAGGAAAGAATACCATCAAAGGTAAAAATAGGATCGTTGGTTTGTATAGTTGGAAGTATATCCCTAAATAGGTCTTTAAGGAATTAATGAGCTGTGTATGAGTCTGAAGACTAGTCCTAGGTTTATACACGGTATCAATCAAGGCAGAGCTGTTTGGCGCTATATGAATTAGGTAATAGGCAACCAGGCCAAGGCTTCCGCCAAAAATGTAGCCCCAGAACCACTTGCATTTTAGAGATCGGAATTTGCTATCTATTAAGTGGTAAGCAAAAAAAACTATTCCAAAAATACATGCTCTTTCATGCAATTCAAATGCTACCCCCATCAGGAGGCCACAGGCTAGACCATTGAAAATATTTTTCTTCAAATGAAGGCTCAATGCAAAGCTCGTAGCAGCAACTGAAAGGCCGAGAATGTCTGGACGAGCTATGTGAGCAGCTTCAAAAAAGGGGTTAGATGATGCTATTAGGGTAGTGGTTAAAGTTGCTCCGAGATGCCCAGAGAGTTTTTGAGCTATGAGGTAAAATGCGAATAGTAAAACAAGTCCAAATAATAGGCTTATAATGCGTATGGAAAGAACTTCAGAATTTGGATAGATGTATCGACCCATAGAAAATATATATGAGGAAAGAAGATTTTTTTTACTACGGTCTATCTTCAGCTCATCAAAGAGTTTTTGAAAAAGGTCGTTTTGTAGCTTTCCTGTTGACTCTAAACTATTTACTCTCTGTAAGGTTAGAGACTCATCCATCATGTAACTTGGATAACTTTCAAGAGTTTTAAGATGAACAAAAGCAATTGCTATTGAAATTAGCAAAATGCAAAATAAAGGAGTGCGACTCATTAAGACATCCTTTGGCAAATTAGTAGGATTGGAAAAGCAAGTAAGTAAGCACAAAGAGTCCCGTAGGCGACTCCAACCTCTCCCAGTAGTTGAACAAAAGTGATGGTTAGTACTAGATTTAATACTATGACTCCGATTGAGGAAAGCACTAAAGTTCTAAATTCCCCATTTGCATGAAGAGGGTTATATCGATGTTGATAGAATCCCCCCACGCAAGTGGCAGCGGCAAGGATGCCAAGGTATTTTGATATTTCACTCTTAGGGTAGCTAGTTAGAAAAGGTATTATCCATTGAGAAACTAGAACAACCACAATAGAGATTAGAGGGATTATAATGAGAAACAATTTATCTATTATTTGGACTGTTCCCTCACTCTTTTCTGAATCAGTTTGTATGCTCCTAAATAGTAGAGGTTGAATTGTTGTAATAAAACCCCTGATTGCGATAGTGATTAGCGAACAAAACAATGCAGCTATACCAAAGTATCCAGTCTCTTCGTGTCCGAACCAATTTGCCAGTACCAGCCTGTCGGTTAAGGGAACTATAACAATAGCCAAACCAGTTGGGATAAGGAATAAGCCCTCTCGGGATAGCTTTAAAATACTATGGCTCTTGAATATGAATTTTACGTCTTTATGATTTCTTTTGACCCAGGCGAATCCACAGACACCACAAATAAATAGAGCAAGGATGCGACCGTAAACCGCAGAACGCCAAGATAAGCCCGCATCTAGGAATAGCACTGTTAAAAGGAGGGTAGTAAAGACTTGAAAGACCTGTTGACAGAAGAAAAATTTCTGGTCACCTCGAAATTGGGCGATTGATAGTATCGAATAGTAGAGTCCGTGAAGAGAGCCAGCGACAACAAATGTCCAAAGATATTCAGCTGGAAACTTAAGAAAAAGCTCCAATGACTGGCTCAATGGATAAATTAAAAGTAATGAAATACTTAAAACAAAGAGGGTAATAATTACTGATTCAACGAGTCGCAGATAAATTTCATTTTGGCTTGATTTAAAGTAGTTCAATCTAATAGCATCTTCCATCATTAGGCTAACGACGGGACGTGAAAATGAAAGTAAAGCGGTGAATATAATCCAGAAACCGTACTCTTCAGGGCTAAGAGAGCGGCTCAAGATTGGTAGTAGAGCGGCCGCTATAATTGCTTCCACGCCAACTGAGATTGTGTAAAAGAGAATCCGTTTTAAGGCGGATAGAATTTTATTGTCGAACAATTCCATTGACTAGTGTTGCAATCCTATTATTGGAATCTCATCTAAGAATCACATCAATCACTCTATCCTGTTGCTCAAGAGTTAGTTTAGGGTGTAGCGGTATGCTTAAAACACTTTTGGCAAACTCTTCAGCTTTTGGAAAAGTTCCTTCAGGAATATCGTAGTAAGGTTGTAGGTGAACAGGTCTGTAGTGAATATTACTACCAATTTTATTGCGCCTAAGTTTTTCAGCAAGTAAATCACGAGCTTCTTCACCCCCTGGAACTCGAAGCCAAAATAGATGCCAGGCTGAGTTTAAATCTAGTTCGGGCAATTGATATTCTGAATCCTGAAGCGCTTTGTGATACCGTTTGGCTTGAGAGATTCTTTGGGAGATAAAATCGTCAAGTTTAGTCAGCTGGCTTCTGCCTAGGGCGGCTAATATGTCAGGTAAGCGGTAATTGTAGCCTAGAATTTGTTGCTCGTAGTAGTTGCATGGCATTTGTTTCTTTATAAGGCGTGAAGGGTCCCTTGTTATGCCGTGTGTTCTGATGTCTTTTAAACGACTTGCTATTTTCTCGTTGGAGGTGAGAATCGCACCTCCTTCTCCAGTAGTTATGGCCTTGATTGCGTGAAAACTTACAACGCTAGAGATAGATTTAGAATTGCCGCCAATTTTTTTATTGTCACTGTATCTACCACCCAAAGCATGGGCGCAGTCCTCGACTACCTCAAAAGAGTACTTTTTTGACAGTTCCAAAATCCCAGCCATATCGACTGCTTTTCCGGCTAAGTGAACAGGAATTACTACTTGGGGAAGCCTGTCTATTTTACTAGCATGCTGGAGTTTTCGAGAAAGCTCTTCAATACAAATGTTTCCAGTTTGTGGGTCGATATCGACAAAATCAACTTCTGCGCCTAGGTATCTGGCGCAGTTTGCAGAAGCAACAAACGTTACTGGCGAGGTCCAAACTAAACTCTTCGGGCCAATTTCAAGAGCAGTCATTGCGCAGTGTAGTGCAGCAGTGGCGCTTGAGACGACTACTGCATGTGTGGCTCCTGTCTTTTCACAAAGTGCGGCTTCAAATAATTCAATTTCGGGTCCTTGCGTTAGATATTCGGACCTCAATACTTTGACAACAGCGTTGATGTCTTCTTCTGATATCGATTGACAACTATAAGGAATGAATTTTTCAGACACTTTTGCACAACTCCGTTAGGTCTTTTATTGAAAAGAACTCGGGGTTTTGGTCAGAACGATACTCAAACCCATCTGAAACAGGAGAGCCTTTTTCACCATCTTGGGTAGTTGATAGATCCGTTTGGCGATCAAAAACCATAGCAGGTTTTATGACATAGAAACTCGAGTATTCTAAAGTCCTACTGCTAACATCTGCTGGGATCAACACCTCATGCAATTTCTCCCCAGGTCGTACACCAACCATCTTTAACTCTATAGAAGAGTCTAGGGCTCGAGCAACGTCTACTATTTTATAAGACGGTACTTTAGGAACAAATATTTCTCCACCTTTCATACGTTCGAAGGATTTTATTACAAACTTCACTCCCTCTTCAATTGTTAGACTAAATCTGGTCATTCTTTCGTCTGTGATTGGCAAAAAACCTTGATTCTTCTCTAAGCAGGATTTAAAAAATGGAACTACCGATCCTCTTGAACCCAATACGTTTCCGTATCTAACGACCGAAAAGGTAGTATCTTTCCCACCACTAATATTATTGGCCGCTACAAAGAGTTTATCAGCAACGAGTTTGGTGGCGCCGTAAAGATTTATGGGCAGAGCGGCTTTGTCAGTTGACAGGGCAACAACTTTTTTCACTCCAGTGTGTAAGGCAGCGTCAATTACATTTCCCGAGCCGATAATGTTGGTCTTGATGGCCTCATCAGGATTGTATTCAAGAGCTGGCACTTGCTTGACTGCAGCCGCGTGGATCACAAAGTCGATCCCTTCGAAAGCTCTTTTCATTCTTGGTAAATCGCGAATATCTCCTAGAAAATAGCGCATTATTGGGTCATTTAGCGTTTGACG
>CALKYB010000273.1 GCA_938003565.1 uncultured bacterium | reverse complement strand
AGTCCACTAAGGTCCGGACCAAGGGCATGTCTAGTTAACGGAGATATTTCGTCTTTTAGTGAAGTATCGTAGCCGGTACTCACTATCTCACCATTGGCCAGTAAAACCTCCATATTACAAACATGTGATGCTCTATCACCTAACGGCCCAAGCCCTTCTCCCCTCTCAAGAGCATTTCCAATAATACTGGCATCTGGTGGGCCACCAATGACGGAGAGAAAGTTTCTACTGTTTTGCGATAGTAAGTAATCAGACACTTGCTCAAAGGTAGCGCCTGGCTCGACCGTGATATAGGAAAGTGAATCATTAAACTCCAAGATACGATTCATCTTGCCTAAATCAACAACGACAGAGCTATTATCTACAGGAACCCTAGAGCCCAAGCACCAATTCCTACCCCTACTAACCGGGTAAAGAGGCACCTCATATCTATTGGCAATTCCAACTAATCTTACAAGCTCTGTACGGTTGCGAGGATAAACAACTGCCAATACTTTCTGAGAAGTCGAGAATGTAGCAGTGGCAACCCTCTGCAAATGTAGGGGATCCAAAATTACAGATTCAGAATCCATAAACTCCAACCATTTTGAAATGGTGATGTCAAAATTACTAGTTGCAGCTTTATGGGACTCTTGGGAATTCATTCAGTTCTTCCGGGACCGCTCCTTCTAACTATCATAAAAGTCATCTCCAATACTTGCCTTGCTAAACCCTACACCAATTTTCGACGTATAGATTCATTAGGAATTGATATAGAAAGATCTACCAAAGTCTGTCTAAGAGCTGCGGGATCTATACCCATCTCCAGTGCAGTAAGTTCAACATCAAAATGATTTGCTCTTAAGTAGGAAACCAAAACTTTTCGATTTTCACTGTTCAGATCGGCGGTTTCGATTCTTGCCTTTTGATCCCAATCCAACTTAGAAAGAACCGCACCATCGCCAAGACCAGCTCGTATTGCTCCCCTCAGGTTTATTAAATTTATGCCAGAGTGTTCTGAAAAAAGAGTCTCAACCACATTTCTAGAAACTCCTTCAAAGGAAACCCCAGCCCTCCTGGCTAATTCTTGTGATATTAGTAAGGCGTGAACCAGAAGATCCTCTGGTCTAGACTCTAGGGGATCCAACTTTAAACAATGCTTAGTCACAGGGAAATACGAATAGTAATTCAAATTGCAAGCATCAATACGGTAGTTGCTATCAGCAATTAGGTATATACTTCTAAGTGAATCGTTGGCGGCAATGATCTCAAGTAGGCTAGAAACTTGCCTTGAGCTAAGGGCACTAAAGTTTCTAACAATTACACCAGTTTGTTCTCTTGTATTTTTTATATCAAGTAGAAGCTTAGATAGATTGCTCCTATCATCTTCAATAAGTCCATTCAATTCAAACAGCTTCCCCCCTCCTCTTTGAAAATGAAGGTATTTTGCCAAGGAAGATCTTCCAGAACCAACATCGCCCTCTATACAAAGGGATGATGACAACTTAGAGTAATGCAAACCTTGACGGAGCGCTAAGCGAGTTTGTGGGGAGCAAGCAACGAAATATCCTTGGTCAAACGAAAAAATTGAATCCTTAAAGGAATCTCTGAGTAACGATACACCGAAGATGCCGTTTTCTTCATATTTTTCTAAAACCTTCGCCTGAACATAGGAGAGCTTGCTGTCGATTGCTTTGTATCTATGAAGAATATTTTGAAGTCTTTGATTTTCTTTTTCTAGACTCAGAACATTGGTTCTTAATCCATCCAAAGCAATCTTGGGATCTAAATCTCCAAACTCATATTTCGTGTTTTCATCTTTAGAGAGAGAAACTTTCTCCTTAAGCGTACTAGTCGCTTCAATCTCGATTGTTCTATTTCTCTCCAAAAGGCTCAGCTCCACGCTGGGCAACCCTTTACTATCCAGCCTTCCCAATGAGTCATGCAAAGCTCCTAAAAACTCTGAAGCCGAATCAATGGCTCGATCGGTGGACATCTCAGGAATTTTCAATAGATCTTTAAGATAAGACTCCAAATACTTCTGACTACCATTGGTAGCCATAACTGACATTCCCGTGAGGTTAGCGACAACATAAACTTCAGCAATAGTTGAAGCAAAAATACTGAGCGGAATTGGCGGAATTGAAATCAAAACTACTAAACTCAAAACTACGCCAACAGCAGATACTCGAAAAATTGAACGAAGACGAAATTTCAACACATCATCCATGCTGAATTTGTAACTACTACTTAGTGAAATAACTGTGTAAACGAGAAAAGAAGCGAGAGAAAGAATTGAATATAGTATGATTAACTCACCTATTCTTGGTAAATCTTGCCTATTTCCAACAAATGCTCCCCCCAGCATCGCGACTAGAATATTGTTTATTTGAAAGAGCCAATATCTCAACTTAAGCGTTTCATGATTCGCATAGGCTAAAAGTAGACTATGCGAGACCGTTCCCGTCGTCAGGGCAAAAAATACATAGTTAATAGCCGCTATGTGACCGTCACTAGTATTAAAAAAATTAGTTAGCCGAAGAACTGGGATTACGACAACCCAAACAGTTGATACCAAAAGGGTAGTTAGATAGCTGTATAGAGTGAAGGAGTCTCTTATCTTCCTAAAGATATTAATTGAACAATAAGAAAGAACAACAAATAGAAAAGCGTGCCACGCTAGGAGCATCTCTGACTCCATACTACTAAAATCCATTGGCACCACCTTTCCGTGTTTCAACAGATTCAGATAACTGGAGCGACTGGGCATGGAAACTAGGGTGGAGGGCCTTCTTATTCCTCGAAAAGTCTTCAACTACCTTCTTTGAGCAAAAGCCTAATAGCTGCCTGGTATTTCCCTGCCAATTTCGTTCTTTAGCAGACTCGATGATATGAAAATAAGACTTATCAAGCTTGTAGCCAATTTTATTAGCAGACTTAGACAAGCCCCAAATCATTTGATGAAATATATCCTCAGGCCTATCCCGGAGAGGAGATATATGAACGTGGTTCCTAAATATGGAATTTTTAATATCCGCAGGTAAACATTGCACTAACTCTTTATACCCAGGTGAGACGGTAAAATATACAAGGTTTGTTAGGGTAAGCTTTTTAGCAAAAAACTCATAATAGAATTCTTTGTTTCCAGAAGCAAAAAGATCAAAATGTTTAAGTAACAATCCCTTCTTAGAGCCTAATTCACGTCTTTCAAAAAATTTCTCAACTCTATCTATCAACTCTTCAGAATCAAGACTATCACAGTAGATAGGCTCGAGCCCTTCACCACCACGCAAACTATGGGCAATGCTAGCAAATAAAGATTTCCCTACCCCTGTCTCTCCCTCTAGCAGGATCGACCCTGGCAAGTCTGCAAAGCTTGCAACTCTTTGCAAACTAGTTCTCAGCGAAGGGGAAAAACTCAAAAAGGTTTGGCCATATCCACCTCTGTTCCTTTCTATATTCTCATCGATTCTTTCTATAAATTGATTAAGTTCAAAAACTTTCTCACTTTCAGGTTCACTAACAAATGAACGTTCCGAATCACCAAAATACTCCTGGTGGTATTTTCTAAACTCGCCTTGTTTAAACAGAATTTCTTTAGTCAGAAGGACATTCTTAGTTTGTAGCCTACTTTGTTTTGCAAAACTTTGATCCAGTTCATGAAATATTTCACTATCCCCAGTCGTAACATTACTGGAGTATGTATCGGAACAGCTCGGCAAGATCGGGAGTGTTCTAATTGTCACTCTCTTGATTCTACTGCTCTCATCAGATCGCCCAAAGTCTAAGGAACGATCAAAGTTCTTATTTTCAGTATTGGCAACTATAGCTAAACTATCAACCACTTGTTTTAATGTAGACAAATCACCATTTGGCGAAACTGAGGAATGCTTAACCAGGCGCCTAAATTTTTCTTGAACCAAAAGCCTTCGTCCAGAAACTATTACGTAAATTATTCCGACAAAAAAGAATAGAAGCCAAAGTCCCCCTGTAGGTGTTAACTGAAAATTCCCGGTGAGCGCAGGAAATACAGCATTTGTAAAAAGTCCTATTAAAAAGGAAGGAAGGCAAGTCCAGTATATAGCTCTCAATTGCGCTCGAAGGATATCACTGTCGGTGGTGTAATAGGCTCTGCCAGCGATAAACAAAAAGAATAGTCCATATAAAGTCACACTGATATCAAACAAAGGCATCAAAGGACCCTTAATCGGAGCTAGACCAAATTCAGAGACTGCAACCCCCTCCTCCAAAAGTCCTCCAATCGCTAAGCAGAACAATAAGAAGAAATTGATCTCAAAAATTCTATTAATTATAGAACCTAGCATCTTTGGATTTGAAAAACCGATAACAAAACGCCCCAGGGTTACAACAAACAAACAACCACCTATCAAAATAAACTTTCCGAACCAATCAATCAGATGGTCATTTGGTGAGCAAAGGTGGATACCAAGTAAGGGATTTATCCAACAAGAGTATCCAACAAGAAAAGACAAAAGCAGCGACTTTGTCTTGCCCTTAGGCAGGACTCTTTTGGACCAAATAAAAAGGACAAAAATTCCCCAATTAAGAAGAACAAGCCAAATAAGAATCGTATTACTTCCAATCATAGAGACGATTCCTTCACAACCATCGAAATATTTACTCCCCCAAATCCATGGCTATTGATCAAAACATGACTTAAATCAGGAACTTTTAATTCGCTGGTCGTGATATTCAGATCACACTCAGGGTCAGGATAAAGATAATTATAATTGGGAGGTATTATTTTGGATTCTAAGGTTAGTGCACTCGAGGCAAGTTGTAGCGCCCCAGCAGCACCTAGAGCACTGCCGGTAGAACCTTTAATAGAACTTACAGGCAATTTAGCTTTACAATCTTTAAAAACAGACATTAAAGCTCGACTCTCAACCATATCAACTTCAAAATCACTCGGAGCATGTGCATTGATAAATCCAATTCTATCCTTACAGTCCTGCACTGTTTTTTCAATTGTAGAGGCCCAATTCTTTCCTGACAGGTCCAACATATAGAGTTCATTGATATTCTCATACTCTTGAACAAAAGTATCGACTTCACAGTAAATTCTAGCAGACCGAGCCAGAGCATGATTTTTCTCTTCTAAAATAAACACTGCCGCCCCTTCAGCTAAAACCGATCTAGTTCTTCTCTCATCAAACGGGCACAAGGCTTTTTCAGGGTCTTCGTTAAATGTATTCAGTGCTCCAGCCGCTGAGAATATATTCAAAGTGAAGTGATTTACTGCACAATCTACGCCACCGGCAAAGGCAATATCAGCTCTTCCATCCTCTATTCGCTCAGATGCGATGCCCACGGCGTTCAGACCACTTGCACAAGCACTCGACAAAGTTGTCACATGTCCTTTGAGTTGAAACATCAAAGACACAGCACAAGCCGGCGCTCCCATATTAACTAAGCCCAAACTGGTCTTTTGAAACGACCCATCCACCCACTCTTTACCAGCTGTGGGATTTCTAAAAATCTGTTTATTTACCTCATCAAAAGCACAGCTAGCAGAGCCGAGAATTGCATCAGTCCTGGAAGGATCTATGTCTTTAAGTTGACTATCATCGAAAGCCAAAGAGGCTGCCGCACATGCAAACTGAGTAACTCTTGAAAATCTTTTTACCTGACCTTTGTTCAAAAATACTCGAGGATCGAAATTCTTAACTTCCGCAGCTAGTTGGGAAGGAAAACCAGAGGCATCAAAATAAGATATTCTATCAACTCCGGTCTTACTGAGGCGTAGGTTCCTGTAAAACTCTCTTTTACCAATTCCAATAGGAGAAATTACTCCAATACCAGTGATAACAACTTTTCGTTTCGAATCTGGGGAAGAGTTTTTCCTTATGGCCACTTATTAATCCAATAACAACATGAACATAAATTATCCCAGAACCACTATATTACCCATCTAACCTAAAAATGTAGTCGGCACTATATACCCATCCTAGTATAAATTTCGGTACAGTCGACCTTTCAATCCGATGGGTATAAGCAGTGCGTTAGCAGTGCCATTAGACAGATATACTGAGCCACCAATATGCTACAAGTCCGCAAGACTTGGCTATAAAATACCAAATAAAGCGGATTCACCAAGCTCAACTAGCTTTTCTTGCGAAGCTGCGCTTATTGAAAATATTGTTGAATACCGAAATTTAAATGAGGCTTAGTATATAACACCAGTTTAAATGAGCAATATCGTCTTAACAAAACAGAAAAAAAACTAAGACACTCAGTGCTACCCCGTAGTCCCGAGATAGCCTACTAGGCAAGGGGTTTCTAGGTCATCGAGTAATGCTTTCAAATACTCTAAACCTAGAGTGACAAATGTATCAATCGTATCTCGATTGATCCTATTAAAATCCGAGATAGTCGATCCGCTTTGGGTAGGTTCATCTCGCGTAACTTCGATCATTTCATAAGTACTGGCGGGAAGACTAAATGGCACTGGTAACAAACTGATAGCAGTTTTATATTTGAGCCCGACCTAAAACGAAGCTTGAGCTACAATCTCGTCATTTTGCAATTAATACAATATCCAGAAGAACTGCACCGATAGCAAATATCGACAT
>CALKYB010000272.1 GCA_938003565.1 uncultured bacterium | reverse complement strand
AGTTCCCTCTTCTCAAGAACCACTTTCCATTTACTCTCTCGGCTATCTAAATTTGCCAACTCTTCGGTAAACTTCGCTATGTAATCAGCTAACTCAGCATTAATCAGAACTAGACCAGCTCTAGTTTTCCGAAGTTTAGTTTCTGCTTCATTAACCATCTCTAGCTGAGAAGTTAAATTCTTACCCATTAAAAGCATGTCCACTTCGCCATCAATGGAAGAAACCTTCTTAGCCGCTTCAGAAAATTTTTCTTGAGGAGATATAATATCAAAGCCGGCAAAGAGTTCGGCTGATTGGCCTATTTCAGTACTTTCTTTCTCAATCTCGGCAACCATCTCGCCCAGGCTTGTACCTACAGAAGGACTGTCTTTTTGAAGTTTCGGTTCTAAACTCTCGGGCTTTAATTCCTCACTGTAAGATGGGGCGACAATAAAACTGCTTATCGCTATGCTAAACAAGGCAGGAATTAAGACTGACTGCAGTAGACAAGTGATATCTCGGAGGCGAACCTTCATTGAGAAGATCTCCCTTGGAGTCTATATAGGTCCAAACATAATTCTCTTTTGATATTGGTCACTTGGATCCTCAAGACGAATCTTCAGTCAATCTAAATTAATAATTAAATTAAGAACTCTTTGGATGACAAAATCCACCACAGAGATGCTATTTCCTATAAAAACAATCAACTACTAAACCCTCCCAACCTCGACGACTATATTTATCTTAGAGTTTAAGCTAAACTACAATTTATCCTTTTTTTTGTATACAATACACTCAGGATGATTTAAGCCCCAGACCTGCCCCAAGCGGTTTTGAGGTTCTATTTAGTATAACTTATCTCAAAAAGTTTTGACTGCCGGACCTGGTCCATCACAAATCTTTTGGAAGATAACATAATTTGTCGGAGAATGGTTCCAGATGAGTAGCAATGGGAAAAACGGATCGAATTTGAGGGTCAACGTAGGGCTAGCTGAAATGCTCAAGGGTGGCGTCATCATGGACGTCATCAATGCAGAGCAAGCTAAAATTGCACAGGATGCTGGCGCAGTCGCGGTTATGGCACTTGAGCGAGTACCTGCTGATATCCGTAAGCAAGGTGGTGTTGCGCGAATGTCTTCGGTGGAAGTTCTCGAAGAGATCATCGCAGCAGTCAATATCCCTGTAATGGCAAAAGTTAGAATTGGCCATTTTGTTGAAGCCCAGTTGCTCCAAGAATTGGGAGTGGATTTCATTGATGAAAGTGAAGTCCTAACCCCTGCTGATGATGAACACCACATAGACAAGTTTAAGTTCAGAGTTCCATTTGTTTGTGGTGCTAGAAACTTAGGTGAGGCCCTGCGAAGAATCGGTGAAGGCGCTGCTATGATCAGAACCAAAGGAGAAGCTGGAAGCGGAAATATTGTTGAAGCTGTTAGACACATGAGACAGCTCCTAGGGGAAATCAATAAATTAACAGCTCTAAGTCAAGATGAACTTTTTACAGCTGCTAAAAATCTTCAAGCCCCACTCGAGTTAGTACAATGGGTTGCAAGAGAAGGAAAATTACCAGTTCCTAACTTCGCAGCTGGTGGGGTTGCAACTCCCGCTGATGCAGCACTAATGATGCAGTTAGGGGCGGAGACTGTCTTTGTCGGCTCGGGAATTTTCAAATCAGAAGATCCACAACAAAGAGCAGAAGCAACTGTGCAAGCTGTTACCCATTTTCAAGACGCTGCTAAGATTCTTGAAGTCTCGAAGACTCTCAAGGAACCAATGGCAGGTATTGAAATTGGAACTATTCCAAAAGAAGAGAGATTGCAGGAGCGCGGTTGGTAAAGTTTGCGCTCGGGGTATTAGCTTTTCAAGGTGGGTTTGAAAAACACCGAGAAAAGCTAGCTGAACTCAATGTAAAAACTCTTCTTGTGAAGAAACAAGAAGAGCTGAACTCCCTAGATGGCCTAGTAATTCCTGGAGGCGAGTCTTCTACGCTTCTAAAGCTTCTTGATGATGATTTCAGAATCCGTCTTGTAGAACTTTTCGAAGCCGGACTTCCTATTTTAACAACCTGTGCTGGAACAATTATTGTCGCCAATAGGGTAAATTCTCCGGTCCAAGAGTCACTAAACTTTATCAATATCTCCGTAGAGCGAAACTCATACGGCAGGCAAGTTAACTCACAAGTAATCTCAAACCTTAAAATAAACGTAGCCGGACAAAAACTTCTCAAAACTGAAAACCAAAATATCGAGGGTGTATTTATTCGAGCTCCGCGAATAACATCTATCGGGGGGAAAGTTGAAAGCTTACTTGAATTTGACGGAGATCCAGTACTGGTAAAAGAAGGGAACGTGCTAAGCGCTACATTCCACCCAGAACTTTCTTCCGGCGTTCATCCAGTAATTTCGCTATTTGTGGAAATGATTCAAAAAGCAAAAAACTAAACTGCCTGATCTAGAAAATTTCTAAGTTTATGATCGGGATTTTGCTCCTCGGCAAAACCCTTCTGCCATTCACTTGTATAAAGCATCACAGTCCGACCGTCCAGAGTTTCTGCTAAGAGAGAATTCGAAGGCGATGTAAAACTCTCCGCTTCACCTTCAAGCCAAGCTCCATGACAATAAGGGAGCATGCTAATTTCAGTATCGACTCCATACTCATTCTTAATTCTATACTGCAAAACATCAAATTGCAGCCTACCAACCGCGGCTATCAAAGGCTCAGACTGTGGATTTTTAAACTTACTTAAAACTAGAACTGCCCCCTCACTACTAAGCTGACTCATTCCTTTATCAAAAGCCTTTCGCTTCATAACGTCCTTGGGACGCAACTCTCCAACTACCTCCGGTGGGAATGTTGGCATTGGCTCAAAGGAAAATCCTCCCTCTAGCGAGACGGTGTCCCCTATCGAGAAAACACCTGGATTAACTACACCAATAATATCTCCCGGATAAGCATAATCCAATGTGCTACGATCCCCACCAAACATAGCATGAGACCGGGACATTCGAATTTTGTCACCCGTCGCTCCATGCCTAACCGTCATATCGCGCTCAAAACGACCAGAGCAAACTCGTAAATAAGCCATACTATCTCTGTGTTTGGGATCCAGGTTTGCCTGAATTTTAAACACATAAGAGCTAAAATTTGGACTAGTCGGATCAATCGCTAAATCTTCACCATTAGCACGCAGGGCAAGTCGAGGCCTAGGCGAGGGGGCTAATTCTACGAAGGCATCATAGAAAGGCTCAATACCAAAATTTGTAAGAGCGGATCCAAAAAAGACAGGTGAGATTTTTCCAGCTAAAAATTCCTCTCTAGAATAACTATTTCCGGCTTCACGAAGAAGCTCCAGTTCATAAGAAAGCTCCTCAGCCAAACCCTCATCAAGCTTTGCCTCGGCGCGACTAACTTTCTTGGAAGCGGCCATTTTACTACCTCGCAGTGAGGACTTTTCAAAAAGGGTAAGCTCATCTGTTTGACAATCCACAACTCCTTGAAACTGTTTTCCAGACCCAACCGGCCAGTTCATTGGAACACCATTAATTCCCAGGATCTCCTCAACTTCAGACACAAGCTCAAAAGGATCTCTCCCTGGTAGATCCATTTTATTCACAAAAGTCATAATTGGAATGCCACGCATACGGCAGACCTTAAATAATTTTACGGTTTGCTCCTGAACCCCAGTAGTGGCATCAATGACCATCAATGCACAGTCAGCTGCCGTCAGCGTTCGGTAGGTATCTTCGGAGAAATCTTGGTGACCAGGTGTATCTAGAACGTTAATTATACAATCTCTGAACTCATATTGCATGGCAGAGGCAGTAATAGAGATTCCCCTTTCCTGCTCCATGCCCATCCAGTCAGAGCTAGCATGCTTATCAGCCTTGCGACCTCTTACCATACCCGCGGTACGAACCATTCCTGCATAAAGAAGTAGCTTCTCTGTGAGAGTCGTTTTACCAGCATCTGGATGTGAAATAATAGCAAAGGTTCTACGCTTCTGTGCTTCAGCCGCTACGACCTTCGCCAAATCTACTTTTTGCTCTGCGTCCATAGTTCCATACTTTCTAGTAGCCTCAGAATTCCCACCTGAGAGCGGAGAGGGTTTTGATACCAGGCTCCGTTGGTAAAAGATAATATTTTTAGTCCTCGCGGTGTCAAAATCCCAGATGCACCGCTTGGCTTATTCATAGGATTTTGCTATGTTATTCCTCAAATCTGAACAAATTGCTATGGAATTAACTTGAAGAACTTTAATAGAAAATTTGGTGAACCAACAAGCCAAAGCCCCAGAACTCCTATAGCTCGACGAAGGCTGGCTGGTTTGATTAAAGTTTTATCTTACTCTTTAGTAATCTCCTCCATTTTTTTACTATCCTTAACCCTAGGAAAATTCAAACACATACCCAAGGAAGCATCACTAGAGCAACTTAATCATATCTGTCCTACACCTTTTGGGTCCGGCTCTGAAATGAAGTTTGCCGAGCGTATAGTCAAAGCTGTTGAACGTGCATCTGAAAAATATGAGATAGAACCAGAACTAATTTTGTCTGTCATTGCTACTGAGTCTTCCTGTAACT
>CALKYB010000271.1 GCA_938003565.1 uncultured bacterium | reverse complement strand
TAGGCCATGGACCCCACTTAAGATGATTAGTGTAGCCGAACATTGCGAGAACAGGTTTAGCACTCGCAGCCGCAAGGTGAGTGGTTGAAGTGTCGGGTCCAATGAACAAAGCCGAATTAGAAACAAGCTGAAAAACTTCTGAAAATGACAACTGCCCAGCAAGACTAACCACTTTCTCAGAGATATTCTCAACGACATTTCTCGTATACTCTACCTCATACTCGCCAGGCCCACTGGTAACGACGACCCGAAAACCTCGCTCAACCATCCCAGAAATAAGCTCTCTCCAACTCGCTTCGGGCCAACGCTTGTAAGTAAAACCTGGCACAATATGCACACAAACATACTCTTGAGATTCAATAGCAAAGGGAACTTTTGCTGCCAAAGTCTGATAGGAATTCAAGTCACACGGCGGAACAACGGAAGAACAGCGTGCTAATCCCAAGGAGTCTGCGAGCCGTAAATTCTGCTCAACGGTGTTAATGCTCTTATCCTCAACTAAGCGAAAGCCAGAGCCAAGTCGCTTCCAAAGTTCACTAAACTTAAGGGGTGGGATTAGTAAAACTCTATTCCTAGCAACGGCCTGGGCAATTATAAACCAACGATCGGAGGAGGAAGTACTGATAGCTAGGTCAAACTCTCGAAAGTGTCTAAAAATAAAACCAAGCGATTTTATATACCCAGGTCGCCGCGGCAACGTGAGAATTGATTCGATATCAGGATTATTGGAAAGGATTCCTTGGCTTCCTTCACGAACCAACATTGTTAGCTTAGCTTCGGGCCACTGATTCTTTAGAGTCCGAACTAAAGGAGTCGCCAGTAGCGCATCTCCGATACCCGGAACCGCAATAACCAGAATACTTTTAGGAGATTTTATTTTTGACAAAGAGAAAAGAAATGAATGGGAGGGGCTCCGCCCCTCCCAAGAACAATAAAATCTAGCTCAAACCTCTGCCAGTTTTACTGTCACTAAGTCCCAAGGGACCTAAGGTTACGACTTACTGTCCCGCCTGCTCAAGCGCCTTGCCTGCAGCAGCTTTTGCGCCTGAAAGAGCTTTTGCTCCGACAGCCTTAGCAGCTCCTGCAGCGTTAGCTCCAGCACTAGAAGCGGCAGCTTTAGCTGCGCCTGCTGTCTTAGCTCCAAGCTTTGCAGCAGAACCTGCAGCAGTTGCAGCGGCTGCGGCAGCACCTGTTGGTGCAGCTGCTGCTTCCATCGCTACGACATCAATTAACTCAACTTCAAAAATCAAAGTAGAGTTTCCGGGAATACCAGGACGACCTTGAGGACCGTAAGCTAAGTCAGAAGGGATGAATAGTTTACTTTTACCGCCAACTTTCATTTTTTGGATTCCTTCAGTCCATCCTTTGATGACCATATTTAATCCAAACTCAGCAGGCTGACCTCTTTTGTAAGAACTATCAAATTCAGTTCCATCGATTAAGGTTCCTTTGTAGTGAACTTTAACTTTATCAGTGGCACTTGGCTGTTTTCCAGTTCCAGCTTTTATTTCCTGGTACTGAAGTCCAGAAGGAGTAGTTTTCACACCTTTCTTGGCCTTATTTTCATCTAGAAATTTCTTGCCTGTAACTAAGTTGGCTTCTGCCAATTTTTGCTGCTTTGCTCGAAATGTTTCTTGAACATTTTTACTAGCTAGTTGCAGCTTATCTTGAGTAACCCGACTTTCTTTTCCAGCAATGCCGTCTTTAAGACCATCGTAAAACGCATCAGCATTAACCTCGAAGCCTTGGGACTTCATACTTGAGCCCATTCGTTGGCCATTACCATAACTCATTACGTCAATATCTGTTACGAGTTCTGGCTTTTCGGCGAAAGCCGCTCCGCAAATAAGAAAAAAAGAAATTCCCAAGAGAGGGGATGAAATTTTCATAGCAATCCTTAATAAAGTTAGACTATTTAAGTGTATAATAATATTGCGGTCCTTTGGACCAACTCGACTCAGTTCTTAGCTTAATTTTTCTAAACAAAAAAGCAAAGTTACAACTACCTAGGCAGTGGGACGAAAATTATTGATAAGGCTTCAGAGGAAAACCATATAAACTGGAGATAAATTATAAAAAATCTATTTTCCAAGCTAAATAGATGAGAAAATTTGGAATTATCGCCTACTTTCAGCAAAGATTTTAAATTTATTTATAACATAATCATTTAGACAACTTACCAACCATAACAACATCAATCCGCTGACATATTCATTTTAGCCTCTATATTTAGAGCATAAACAAAAGACACTTAAGTAGTGAGTTATTATACTATAATTGCAAATTATGGTAGTTTCCACCCACATACTGGTTAGGCGCATCTTTCTTAAGCGAGCTTGGAATTTTAGGCTTGAGGCCACTAGTTAAGATTATTGTTTTAAAGTAACCGTTAAAATTGTTTAGGTAGATTTATGGAAAGATTTAGTAAAACCCTCTCTGGAATAGTCGCGTTGTCGTTGCTTCTTAGTGTTGTTACTGCGCCGGCTCATGCCGTCCCAACTGACTTTGATTTCAGTGGAACTTTTGAAAACGACAATGATGTTTTACTCATTGATTTTAACGTCGCCTCCGCTAGTGACATCACCATTTTCTCTTCTTCATGGCAGGACTTTGATACGGGTCTGGGTTTCGATCCAATCCTAGCACTCTGGACTGGAGACGGAACGCTTATTGAACAACAAGATGATGGCAACAACAGTGGCGTGACTTCTTCCAATGGAGTCGAGTACAGCCACGGTGTTTGGGATTCTTTTTTCAGCCGATCTCTTGAAGCCGGTGATTACATCGCTAGTGTTGTTCAGTATGACAACTTTGCAAGAAGCGATCAGTTAGAAGATGGCTTTATCATGGACTCGGATCCGAACTTTACTAGAACTGAAGGTTTTGGTGACGCTGATAACTTTAATGACGCTGATGGTGATGCTCGAACAGGGGACTGGGAATTCCATATTCTTAACGTAGAGGACGCAGGCGCTACTCAAAACGGTGAAGAAGTTGGTGGTGAAGAGCCAGTTGTTGAAGAGCCAGTTGTTGAGGAGCCAGTTGTTGAAGAGCCAGTCATTGAGGAACCTGTTGTTGAGGAGCCGGTGGTTGAGGAGCCAGTCATTGAAGACCCAGTGAGCATTCCTCCGACCCTAGAAGATCCTGTAGTTTTGGATCCAGAGAGTAATCCCACAACTGCTGACCCTGCATCTGGGGAAGAAGTTCCTGAGCCGGCATCGGTCGTACTGCTAATTTCTGGTCTAATTGGACTTGGAATCGCAAGAAAGCGAAAAGCTTAACTCAGTAGCGGACTAAATAGTTTAGAAAGAGCGGCCTTGTGCCGCTCTTTTTTTTTTCGAAGCACCGAAGAGAATCCTGTCACTCAGAACTTTTTGCCCAATTTAACCACTGCTAACAATATTGCTTTTGCATATGGGTTTGACCTTGGCTATCGTTGAGCCTGTTCTTTGAGAGTATTTCGAATGTAGTAGAATCAGACTTAAGATCGGGCAGAGGAATTTCCCCCTCCACACTACTTAGATAAGAATCCTCTGCGAGGTCTTAGGTCGACGACTGTTATACAAGGTTTTCGACAACTAGATCCTTCCACCAAACCACTACCACCTCTCGGAGGAATTTATGAAACTAGCAAAAGAGCTCCTACTTGCGCGAAAACATATTGGGCCTGTGGCAACACGCTACATCGAACAATCTATTCATTTCGCTAGTGACAGAGGAGCCGATCTGAGCACGAAAACAATGCCACCCTCTTTCGTGGCAGACGCTGCTGATGATAGAAATGTAATACTAGTTGATAGTATTGCAACCTGCCTTGAACAAAACCCGGATACTTTTCTCAGTGTATTTGAGAGCAATGATTCCCTTGAGAAAATACAGAACATTGCAGCAAGAAGTGGAGGAATTGTCCTCTTGTCCAACGAGACCCTTGGCTTTGCCTCACTACTAAATGCCAGCGAACAAAAGTTGACTAGTGAACTTGAGGATTCTGACTTTGAGGTTATACTCATCTCGGCAAATAACGAAATCGCTAGCTCCCTTGCCGAAATGACAAACTGCGCCTTGGCAAGAAACATGACGGAGCTCCAAATCGATATCAAGACCGGAAAACCGGTCCTAATCTCTGAGACTTCTTTGAGGCTTTCAAGCTCGTTTGCCTCGCTTGAGGAATCTCTCCTGCAAAAATTAGCTCAGCGCCTCGATATTGATGAGGGATCGATTTTACAGTTCACCCCCCCTCAGCTGCAGCAAGTTTGCCGCAAGGATGAGGCAGTGATCAGGGTTATAGTAGATCGCAAGCTGGAATTGTTGGAGTTAGTGGGAGAAGCGATGGAGATGACTCTGGCCCATAGTAAGCTAAGAAAATATATTACTCCCTGGGGCAACGGATGGGTCTACGACGTTGGACAACATGCCAGAGACTCGCTAAGCGGAACATCTATATCGACACTTTAGTCACTGCCGATTCCTTCCAATACCAATAAAGGTTGCATCTATTCACGGTTTTAGTTCAGACGTCGACCGACCCCACTTTTTCAGACAAACTTTAAGATTTTGCTCTCTTAGGATATGAAAGTTAGATCTATGTGATATTTAGACTCTGGGCCGAATAATTAAAAGGCGACCAAGGTGAAATTAACAAATGATTTTCTCTGAACCTAGTTTCCTATTTCTCTTTTTACCACTAGCACTGCTTTGCTTCCTGTCTCTTCAGAGAAACTGGTTTCTCTGCTCGGTTATTTTCTGGAGCTTTTTTTTCTACTACTTAGGGTCCGGCATAGATGTCTACATCCTGGTTTTTTCTGCAACTTTCAACTGGCTTGCTGGACTAGGCGCTAAAAACAAATTTTTCCTATCCTTTGCAGTAGTGATTAACCTCCTACTACTCATAATCTATAAGTATAGCTATTTTTTTGCGGCTAGTGTCTTTCAAGTTAGCTCGGAGGCACTCTTAGCAAACCTAGAAGCCTTAGAGCTTCCAATTGGAATCTCATTTTTTACTTTTCAAGCAATTTCCTACCTTGTAGATGTCCATCGTGGAGATGCAGAAGCTTCAAAACTTCCGCTAAAATTCTTCGCCTACTTAAGCTTCTTTCCCCAACTCATTGCTGGTCCAATTGTTCGCTACAAGGACGTAGTAGGGGACTTAATGAAGCCTAAGCGCTCCATTGATATGGCTTCTCTGGGTGTGGCCCGATTCTCACACGGCCTATTCAAAAAAGTCGTTCTAGCAGACACCTTTGGAAAAATGGCGGACTACTGCTTTGGACTTGAAGAGGCAGCGCTCTCGCCTAGTCTAGCCTGGATCGGAACCCTCTCCTACACTCTTCAAATCTACTTTGACTTCTCCGCCTACTCCGACATGGCTATCGGTATTGCAGCCATTGCTGGTATTAGAATACAAGAGAATTTCCTACGCCCATACTCCTCCTCAACAATTACTGAGTTTTGGAGACGATGGCACATTTCTCTCTCAAGCTGGTTTAGAGACTATCTGTATATTCCTCTAGGCGGAAATAGAAGAGGGGCCATTAGCACCGTAATTAATTTAGCTTTGGTATTTCTATTCTGTGGACTTTGGCATGGAGCGGCATGGACATTCCTTCTTTGGGGCCTTTTTCATGGCTGCTTCTTAGGAGCAGAAAAAATTATATTAGGAAAGAAAGCTCAGGAAGAGAAGGGGCTGTTATTTAGACTTCTCTACTTCCTTCCAATAACTCTAGTTAGCTGGCTACTCTTTCGCTCGGAGTCCATAGAACAGTTCTGTTTTATTCTTAAAAACATGCTCTTTCTGGGAGTAAGTGCACCTGCCTCAGCACACTCAAACGTCTCAAAGTCCTTATTGGCCTGGAACGAATTTATCTTCAACTTCAACTATTTAGAAGTTTGGGGTCTAGTTGCCTGCTCCACTATATTCCTTCTTCCTAGGCATTTTAGTTTTTCTAACTTTCAGAAGCTCAGCAGGGGATCAGCCTTAGAAGCGCTTAAGATAGCCTACTCCACACTGGCACTTATAATTGCGCTCGTTGCTGCTTTGACCTCTAGTTACACATCTTTCTTATACTTCAGATTCTAGAGCCAAAGCTCCACTCTTGGCTGATTTTGAGTCAATCCTGGAATTTAGAGAGCAATTCTATTGGTTTACCTGTGGATAAGTTTTAGCCAGTAGTTAAGTCGACTAAAATCAAGCTTCACTGATTTTATTGCTCTTTTTTGAGCAAATCTTTTCCCTAAACTCTTGAATTCAAGCCTCGATCTTGTTTAACTCCGCAACAAATAGACAATCAGTCGGTGGAATTGCGGCCGGCTATTTTTTTAGAATTTCCAATCAATTCTCCTGTAATTTTTTTTAAACCGAAACCAACAAAGAACAGTAAATGTTTAAGAATAAACAGATTTTTTTCTCCATACTCGCTCTTGCTCTCTGTGCCTTAAATGTCTTTAGCTACGAAGCAGCACTTGCCGGGGAAGCAGCTCACGAAGTAATTCAGCACGCTGGTGATGCAGCCGGGCATCATGCGGACGCTCACGGTGATGGGCACGGTGACGGACATGGAGGGCCAATCGTTGATGTCCTTCTGCAACTAGCCATAGTGCTTCTAGCTGCTAAAATTGGTGGAGATATAGCTCTAAGGCTCGGCCAGCCTGAGGTTTTGGGAGAGTTAGTTATTGGTGTTGCTCTGGGCAGTATGGCTTTGCTGGGTGTAGAATTTTTTGATGGTCTAAAGACTAGTGAGTATATGAAAATACTCAGTGAGCTAGGGGTAATTCTACTTCTCTTTGAGGTTGGCCTTGAAACCAAT
>CALKYB010000270.1 GCA_938003565.1 uncultured bacterium | reverse complement strand
AGCTTCTTAATCCGAACACCTCTCGACCTTTGACAACAGCAAGCGAGGCTATTGCTAAAACAAGAATCGCCCGAAATCCTGTAGGTCGCAGACCAACTATCCAGAGGTATACTAAGGCAGGTAGAAAAGATAAAAATGACTGCAGAGATCTTCTTGGGAAAAAGTATAGCGGTGAAACGAACCGCCTAAGGACTAAAAAACTAAGAAAATATACGGCTGAGAAAAATACTCCAATATGAAAGCCTGAAACTACCAATAAATGACTTAATCCAGTTACTCTAAAGGTCTCAACTAACTCTTTTCCAAGCAGGTGTTTCTTACCTAGAACTGAAGCTACAACAAGTGATACGGCTTCCTCTTGCTTTGGAAATTCTTGAAAAAGAGATGCTATGAACTGCTCTAACTCTGAATAGGAGGCTTTTGGATCGCTGTCAATTTGTAGCAATGGAATCTGAATCTCATCCACAAAGATGATATTCCTAACACCGCGCCTATATAAATATCCGCACCAAGAGAAGAGAGCAGGTGGAGCGTCGAGGTACCCACAGTTCTTAATACTTCCATCTACTACTACATCTTGACCTATTTGGGGACGAGGCCAGAGTGTCATTGGGGCGCGAGCCAAAAAACTTCTCCCCTCCGGCCCTTGCGCCTTAAAGCTCCACTCCCCTTGACGACTCTCTTCTGGAGTAGAAAGGACCTGGAGGTTAAAACTGTCTGCCACCTCCAATTTAAAAAGATTTTCCTCTAAGGGATTTGCAACTCTAAGAAGCGAAACTAAAGCAAGTAGCCAGATCCATATTGAAAAATTTTTTGGGACAAATCTACTCCTCAGTGAGAGAATTACTAAAAGAATTACTACTAGAAACCCCACTAGATTGTTTGAAGCACCACTTAAGAACAAAACCCACTGCATAAAACCTATGTAAATCGTAAGTTTTGTAAGTTCTGAGTTTGTTATAAATCTTTCCTTTAGTATCAGTTTTCTATGCAACTTCTGACTCTTAGACTTAGCCAAGACTTGCCCCAGACTCGGTGGCTCGCTAAAGTGCACCTCTGAACTTGAGTTGAGAAATCTCCTTATCTTCCCCTCTAATTTGCTACCAACTATGAAACTGAACATCCTTGTAAATATTCTAAGAACTAGACTAAAAGTTGTTGCTAGAAATTCAAGTAGGAAAATTTGCATTGCTGCTGTTCTCGCTTTTTTGTCAACTCAATTACTTAGTGGATGCATAAGCAGCGGCGCCTCCATCGAACTTGAAAAACAAGCCTCAGATGCGACCCTTGACTGGATGGCAGGTGAGTATGGGCTCATCGAGGACTCGGATGTTGAAGCCCTCTTTTCTGGCCTAACTCAACGGTTAACAAAAACTATTCACAAGTCTGCTTTGGAGACTGGTCATTTTCCTCGCTGGAAAGCTGAGCGGTTTGCCGGTGTTCCATGGAAGCTTTATCTAGTGGACAACATTGTGCCAAATGCCTTCTCCGCCGGAGCTGGAAAAATATTTGTTACCACTGGGCTTTTGAAACACTTAAATAGTGAGTCTGAGCTCGCAGCAGTTGTAAGCCATGAAATCGCCCATCAATTATTGGAACATCCAAGACTGGCAATAAAAACGATGGCCAATCAACAAAACGCTGGTAATCAACCTTCTTTTGCATACTCCTTAAACCAAGAAATCGATGCTGACCGACTTGGTCTTAAAGTCATGTCGGTTGCAGGCTACGATGTTAGAAGTGCCCTCTCTGCTCTCTCCCTAGGTTATCGGCAAGAATCTGGACATATTTCAGTAGGCACTGAAAAAAAGCCTGACCTAGACCGGAGACTAGCTGAACTTTTTGTAGAAGTTTACGACCGAGATAGTTTCATGCCTTCGCGCGGCACCTCTAGAGACTTTTCGCGATTGCAAAAACGGATTATGAAGCAGACATTTCAGTAGTAATTTTTAGAGCTAATTTCTAGTAAGACTAAATTTTTGCTCTAGTCCGACATCCAGTAAAGGCGATCTCGGCCCAGGCTTAGCTCTACTGAACCTCTGATGTTCCTTATCAAAGATCTATACGAATAGAATGTTACCAAGGTAGCCAGTGTCGGGATTTATTTGATGTTCCGACACTTGCTACCCTCAGATTTTGCAAGGGTTTTTATTTTCTTTCAACGAAATGTCGAGGTTAAAAATGTCAGAAACCAAAAAGTGGATCGCTGTTATCACCGACGGTGTTGGAATGGCTAAGCCCAGCATTGGCAATGCTGTTGATCTGGCCAACATTCCGATGATGAAAAGTCACTGGGGTCCTAATATTTTCGCAAATGAATATCGAACTGTTTCGACAATTTCTAGGCTCTTAGAAGCTAGCGGAACTGCAGTTGGATTACCTGAAGGGGTGATGGGCAATTCAGAACAAGGGCATAGTACCGCGTTTAGTGGCTGTGCTTATAAAGAGCCTGCGAGCTTCATTCCCTACGATATTGCAAATGGTAGTTTTTTCAGAAAACCGGCCTGGGAGACTCTCGTTGCGCCGGGACAAGACAATGGCACAGTTCACTTTGTAGGCCTTTTGTCGGATGGAAATTGCCACTCGGACATCAATCATTTGTTCGAAATGATTCGAAAGTGTGCCAAACAAGGCGTTAAGAAACTTCGTGTTTGGGGTCTTCTCGATGGAAGAGATGTTGCACCTCACTCCGCCCAGGATTATGTCAGCCAGCTTGAAGACTTGCTTAAGGAGCTAAGTCTTGGAAACGAGGTAATGGATTATCGCTTAGCTATGGTAGCTGGCCGAATGACATCTCTGATGGATAGAGATGACAAGTGGGAAAGAGTACAGAGAGTTTGGGACGCTATGTTCAACAAACAATCTGAGCTTTGCCAGTCAGCATTGGAAGCTATCGAAGAGCTTAGAGGCGAAGCGGAACTCGAACAAGGCGAATATACCGATGCAGATTTAGGGTTGAGATTGATAGCCGAGGAAGATGGATCGGTACCGTCTATTCAAACAGGCGACTCGCTTCTACTTTTTAACTTCAGAACTGACCGGATTTCACGATTCATGTCATGGATGTTAGAGCAGCCATTAACTGAGGCTGCGGTCGCGCAAGGTGTAGAGAGATCGACATTACCCGGGGGAATTGACTTCGTCGTTATGACTAATTTCGATCCTGAAAATCTACCTGTTAAAAGCTACTTCTACGAAGGAATAGCGTTTAAAGATACTCTTGTGGATTTTCTTGGGAAACACAACAAACGTATTTTTCACACCAGTGGCCCCACAAAAGGTGCGCACGTTACGACGTTTACAAACAAAAGATCTAAATCAAAACCAGAACATTGCACATGGCGAATTTTGGAATCTGATCAAGAAGAACCGTTAGGCTTGGAAGCCGATATGCGTATGCATGAAATTCGCTCTGAAGTAGTAGAGGCAATTAAGGCAGATGGGCACGATCTAATCATTGTAAACTTGATGGCACCTGATATGGTTGGTCATGAAGGGAACGTCGACCATACCATCGCCGCGGTTGAAGCCACAGAAAAAGAACTAAAAGGCATTATCGAAGCGGCTATGCTTGCCGGATACGGTGTAATGTACGTGGGTGACCACGGAAACGCCGAGGTTCTGATTGCTCTTGATGACGACGGCAACGTACCTACAGAAGGTGAACAAAATGCCCATACGGCTCATACTACGAATCCGGTTAGGTGCAATTTTGTTTTTCCGACGGAAGAAGAGTGTGCTCAGACTGTTTCTCGAGATATTGAGGACCCCTCGTTGGCCAACATCACAGCAACAATTGCTTGGTTAATGGGTCTCCCCGAGGAGAGTTTTCCTGGGCACTGGCAGCCACCGATGTTTGAGCGACGCTGCTAAATGCTTAATTAAATTGGTTTTAAATCTGAGGGTACAGCTAAGTTTAGACCATCTCAATTTCCCACTTTTACTTAGGCTATTTAATCTATAATTATTAAACTGCGACCAGTCTAACACTGGGCATCAAACCAACCACTATACCCTTGCCAGTTCAACACCCGACCATCCCCGTATTGTCTATACCCTTGCCAGTGCCCAGTAATACAACTACCAGCAAAAATATAGAAACGAATACAAGAGGAATCCGTAATTGAGCAATTAGCATTGTTTCTTGCATATACATACTGACCATCTCTAATATCACTCCAGGGAAAACCCGGCGTCACTATTTCGGCATTTGTTGCACTATTGAGTACTCCGTTGAAACGAACTAGGACTGTTCTATCTCCTGTGGGTGGATTGATCGCATCGGTTTGCCCAGCCTCAACAGCAATTCTTAGATTGTGATAGTGGCTCTCAATCTCTGCATTAGTAGCTTTATCTTTGAACTCCTGAAAAGCCGGAATTGCTATAGCAACTAATAACCCAACTATAGAAACTACAACTAAGAGTTCTATTAAGGTAAACCCTTGCTCTTCTTTGATTCGCACTAGTGATCTCCCATTGTACTCATTTACATTAAACCCAATGTTTAAATCGGCCAATTCCCCGAGATTCTTTAACTATTTCCATGCTCTCAGCGAACAACGGGGATACTTAGTTCTCTAGGTTCTCAATTTTCGAACTAAAAGCTTGAAATCTATATAGTTTTAGCTACAACCGCAGACCCATTGAACCCAACAAAAAATCATTCCCTCGAGGATAAATTGAATAATCCCCGCATCTCGGTATAATTGAGTAATTTAAAGCTCAATTAAAATTCAGGTCTCTAAAAATTAGCTCCGAGTAGTTTAAGCCCTCACTTTGAATGCGAGGGCTGGATGGTTTTTCAATAAATTTTTTTTGGGGTTTGCCCCCTCACCTACAGGAATCAACAATGATAAACTCAAGTATACTATACCATTGGTCAAAATCGCTGGCAGAAATGTCTGATTGGTCTGAGAAATCCCTTACCACGGTTCTCAGAAAGGCGATGGTTGCAACCCTTACAAGAAGAGAAGCAATCGCTGCTTTCAAAGCTCCGATTCCAGAGATTGAAGGAGTACCGGGCTATGAGAAGATCAGCGTTGATTTACCAGCTGAAGAAGTTACGCCATTTCTAAAATATTTGGCTTTTAGCTGCCCGGATCAACTAAGAGCCGGGGTCAACAAGGCTTCTAAGTTGTTTGAAGCTGGGGAAATTTCAAATGGGGGTAAGTATCTTCTAGAACTTGCTCAGTCTTTGTTGTCTCTAAACGTTTCAAACGGCGAGACAACTTTAGTACACCCAAAGAATCGGCGACAATGTTGTGCGGCAGTGTTCAGCTCCTTGGTAGTAGCCTCAATGAAGTCAATGGACCCAGAGAAGCTCAAATCGAAAGCTGACCTCAGCCTGGTAAGCACTGATTTTCGAGATATGATTCAAGTTAGTGTTGCTTGTCCGCTTAAAGATGGCAAAGCAAACCATCTTGAAACAGTCGAGAAGCTGTTTGATCAAGTGGTTGAACTGTACCTATTCTCCGGCGCTCAAGTTTGCGAGGGAGCACTGGTGGAGTTTCAGTTGCTAAAGAAGTTAGTTCATGATTCTCCCTATTTTCCAGGTATGGTTCCCCTCACTCTGAGTCGACTAGTTGAGAGAAAACTGCGCGAGAAAGCTCGGCAGGCCGAGGTCGATCCGGACGATCAGAGGTTGGACACTGTGTTTGAATCTTTTCCGCGCCATACCTATTCAGAAAATTATCCCTTCTTTCCTAGCGAAATGAAGAAACCCAAGCTTCCACTCTGCGAAAGTAAGCTTGAGGAGATATTGCGAGATGTCGACGGACTGAAACCAAATTCCGAAGCCGGGCGGCGGTTCATTAAAACCTATCTTCTCGGCGCAAACTTGTGTGGATTGACTCGTTCTTTCTACTATCTCTCAGTTGCAAGAACGCCCGGTGATCTGATCGCGGAGGGCTTTGAGAATTATCGCAATTGTGGAATGATAACACACCATAACTTTGAGTCCGATAATCGCACGAGTGTGGTGCGAAATATTGCAGCACTGTTGCCAGAAGGGCTTAGAATCGAAGCAGCAATCCACTTGGATCAAGACGAAATGTCTCCGGAGGCTGCTGCTGCGAAGTCAATTGAGTTTTATAAGCTATACGGAGAAAATAAATTCTCAAGTTATGCAAAAAGTGCTTCCAGCAAAATTGACTGGCTCTATCTTGTCCAATTCATAGAAGCTCAAAATAAGATCATAGAGGAGCAAAATCTTGGCGACATACCGCTTCATATTCACCTTCACAATACAACCGGTGACAAATTAGCCGTGCTGTTACTAGCAACAATGGTCGCTGGAAACCGCAAGGTGATCGTGGATGTGTGTGCGTCCAGATCTATTCAGAATGGCTTCAATGGACAAGTTGATACTTTGGATATGGTCCAGGCCCTGAAGGGAACTCCATGGGAACTAAGTCTTGACGATGATTTTGAAGCAAAATACCGAAAGTATTCCGACTCCATTTCCAGAATTTGGAAAGCAATGCCTGGAAATCAAGGATTTGAAATTTATACGGAAACTCGTTACGCGCTGGACCGTGGCGGAGACGCCGGTGGCTTTTTGGGTAATTTTATCCGCGAGATGGTACCCGACATTCTAAGTATGCTTAAGGATCATCGCAAGAAGCAAGGTGGCACTCAGGAAGATTACTCTTCTGAGCTATTTGATCAGAACGGAATGTACACCCAGTTCGGTATACAGGTTGGCAATAAATACTTGCAAATCATTGCTCAATTGACAGAGCAGCATAACCTATACCAAAATCATATTCAGTTTGTAACGCCAAGGGTTAACCAGATCGGTGCCACCGCTCGAAAAATCTTTACCTATTTGTTTAAAGACCGATTGATCGAGTTCAAAGACGAGGAAGGATTTGTCTATAGCGGCTTGCTCGCTTCGCTAGCCAACCTGCTGGACAGCTACAACAGTGGAGAAGTCCTTGAAAGGCTGAAACCTGGGGCTAAATTATATATCGAGAAACTGCTACACGATATAGATCCTATGGCGGAGCTAGTCGATGTAAATGGAAATCTTAACTTCCTACTCGCGTTTCATTCTAGATTACAGGTTGAAGAGTTTCTGGAACGACGACTAATTTGGGTTCAGGATGAAGAATGGCACACAGAGAAGGATATGGATCGCTCAAGAGTCAGAGAGTCTATTGAACTACTGTTTAAGCAATACAAACTCCCAATTGATTCGGAGCTGCTTGAACAAGCAATTCCAGATTCTGGCAAAATTTGCCTAAAGACATTCAAACAATCGATGGACTATCTTTATGTTCTTGGGGAAACTCTTGGTAAAAAATTTGATTACGTCAATCTGGCGATCCTCAGAGTTGCTAGAACCCTCCAATTGAATGGGGATTTATTCAAGCTCTTCTCAGGAGAATTAAACAGAGAAGCTTTAATAAAAACAATGCCAGATGGAGCTAACCTCTGGTATCTAGACCCAGATGAGAGAAGGGAACTTGTCGACCCTGAAAATAATCTTAGCCATTCTCAACTGTGGCTTCGCTGTACGTTTGTCAAAGATAATGCTGGCGAAAATGCAGTAACAGCCTGGAGAAATAACATTGCAGAGTGGAATAAGACAAATGGCTTCCATGATTTAGTACTTAAGAATTTGAAACAAATGGGAGCCGACCCCGCCCTTGAGACAAGTGTAGTAGAACCAGTTTCGGCTAGCAGCGATGAAGACCAATCGCCTCCAGGGTTTGATGGGCCCCTCATACGTCCGACAATTCAGCCCTTTGGAGATGTTCCGATAGCTGATTCATAGCGACTACTGAAATTGCAATGCTAAAACCAGCCGACTAGTTGACTAAAATTTTTTAAAAGGTTTCATAAAAAACCAATCCAGCCCTCGAAAACTAAGTGACTATACTTCAACAAAATCCTCAAACACTACGCTTTCAACACTGCCAACAATCTCTCAGCCAAAGATCTAGACAACCCCACCCTCTGAACAACATCCTCCACTGTCGCTTCTCTAATCGCAGCAACACTACCAAACTCTCGTAACAACTCCTGTCGTCTTTTAGGACCAATCCCTTTTACTAAGTCTAGCGAAGACTTAAACTGGGCACTACTACGCTTCTTTCTATGAAAAGTAATTGCAAAACGATGCGCCTCATCGCGAATTCTCTCTAACAAGTGTAAAGCCTTGGAACTAGGATTTAGCACCAAAGGCGCCTTCTCATTTTCAAAAAATATGCGCTCAGGCTTGACCGGATTTCGCTTCCTGCCTGGTGCTTCAACAACCCTATATGGCATTGTCATGGTTCTTCTTTTTGCTAAACCTATCATCAGAGGTTGGGAACCACTCACTTCAGCCCTAGCTTCAACTGCTGAGGACAACTGCCCCTTTCCTCCGTCAACCACAATTAGGTCTGGCAGTGTGTTCTCCTCTACCCCTCTCTTTAAATGTCGCCGAACCACATCTTTCATTGAAGCAAAGTCATCGGGAGTAGATTGATGCTCCAAGTGAAATCGGCGGTAATTGTCCTTAAAGGGCTTACCATCTTTAAAAAATACTACTGAACCAACAGTCTGCCCACCCTGAAAGTGCGAGATATCAATACATTCAATAGTGCGCGGCAACTGTTCCAAACCTAGTTTTTCCTGAAGATCCTCTAAGGCCTGTAATAGAGGAGCATCAGAACCCACTTGAGCGCTTTCCTCTGCGTTGACAGCAGCCAACCTGGTCAATCTCGCCTTTGATCCTCGCTGCGGAATATTAATAACTACTTTACCACCACTTTTATCCGAATAAAGTTCCTCCCGTATCTCCATATCTTCAATAGGAAAAGGGAGTAAAATCTCAGAGGGCAATTCTTCTACTTCGTAAAATCTGCTAACAAATGAAGCTAGTAGCTCCTCTTGTTCTAGGAACGAGCAATCAAGGGAGTAAGACGTTGGCTCAACTAAACGCCCACCTCGAACTTTCAAAACAGAAATCTCAGCCTTATCATCCTCAACAAATAAACCAAATGCATCCTGAGACTCACGTCCATATCCAGAGCTAGGTCGCTCAACCCAGGACCTTTTAAGAATTTCAATTCTATCCCTTGTAGTTGCAGCATCTTCAAAGCGCATTTCAGAACTCGCTTTCTCCATATCCTGCTCAAGACTTTTTAAAACATCCTTGCTTTTACCTTCAAGAATTCGAATCGCCTGCTTTAGCCATACCTGATACTGCCCATGGTCCACATCCAAACAGCAAGGTGCAGCACACCTCTTTATTTGATGCTCCAGACAGGGTCTAACTCGATTGTAGATTACTTTATCTGAACAAGTACGAAGTGGTAATGTGCTACGAACTATCTCTAACAGGGTTTTTAGCTCTTGGCTAAAAGCAAACGGACCTAAATATTTGGCTCCATCGTCTTTTCTTTTCCTCACAAGCTCCAAACGCGGCCACTTGTGATCCAAATTAATCTTAACAAGAAGATGTGACCTATCGTCCTTTAGTTGAATGTTATAACGAGGCTGATAACGACCTATTAAGTCGGCCTCGAGAACAAGAGCTTGACGCTCATCTTCAGTAATAAGAGTCTCTAGAGTAACAATTTTTTTTACAATAAATCTAACACTTGGCCTGGTATCAGAAAAACTAAAATAACTCCTAACTCTGGCTCTTAAACTCTTAGCTTTGCCTACATAAATAACTTCACCTGATTTATCCTTCATCAGATACACCCCGGGCAAAGCGGGTAGGCTCTTTAATCTCTCATTTGAGATATGAGGATGTTCTTCCTTCTCGGCACTCATCTAGCTAAAAATTTCTCTAAAGCGTTAAAATAAATTTTTCCAATCTGAAAATCTGATCTCTAACCAAAGCAGCTTTCTCGAATTCATGCTTCTTGGCAAATCCCAACATTTCAGCTCTCAACCTTGTAATTAAACGCTTACACTCCTTTCGGTCTCGGGGCAGTGCATCACCAATATCCAAGCTAATTTCTTTTAGTAACTCAGGCACTTCCGAGAGTTCTTCTCGAGGGACAAATTCAGCCTCAGCAGCCCTAGTAACTGACCACGGGGTAATGCCATGTTTCTGATTATACTCCTTTTGCAACTTTCGTCGCCGAGAAGTTTCCCTACAAGCAGCATCAATTGAGCGAGTTCTTCGATCAGCATAAAGAATAACCCTACCATTTAAGTTTCGCGAGGCCCTACCGATAGTTTGAATCAAGCTAGTCTCAGATCTTAAAAAACCCTCTTTATCCGCATCTAGAATTCCAACGAGACTAACCTCCGGCAAATCCAACCCTTCTCGAAGTAGATTAATTCCGACCAAAACATCGAACTCACCCGCTCTTAAACCGCGAATCAAATCTACTCTGTCCAAAGTATGAATATCAGCATGAAGATATTTAACTCGAACTCCTAACTCCCGATAATACTCCGCTAAATGCTCAGCCATCTTCCTAGTTAAAGTAGTAACAAGAACTCTATCCCCAGCCTCTACTGTTTTGGTAATCTCACCAAACAAGTCCTCAACCTGATCCCCAGCAGGGCGAATCTCAACCACTGGATCTAGAAGACCTGTAGGTCGGATAACCTGTTGAACAATATGTGGTCCTGAATCTTCTATTTCAAACTTAGCCGGAGTAGCCGAGACATAGACAACTCGGTTCGCCTTAGATTCAAATTCATCAAAGCGAAGCGGCCTATTATCCAAGGCAGAAGGAAGGCGAAAACCATAGTCCACCAAGTTCTGCTTTCTAGCTCGATCTCCTCTATACATTCCGACAAGCTGAGGGACTGTTTGATGTGATTCATCAATAAAAATTAGCGCGTCATCAGGAAAATAATCTATCAAAGTAGGTGGTGCTTCTCCTTCCTCCAATCCGGTAAAATGTCTAGAATAATTCTCAACCCCAGGACAAAATCCAATCTCCTCTAGCAACTCTAAATCATAGCGGGTACGTTGCTCTAATCGCTGAGCCTCGAAACCTTTACCCGCTCGCTGAAGTTTGGGAAGCTCTAGCTCCAGCTCCGCACGAATGGTTTCAATTGCCTTCGATGACCTCTCTTTATTGGTCACAAAATGACTTGCTGGATAGATACTAGCATACTTTAGTTTACGAATTGTTTTACCCGTAAGACGATCAACTTCAGAAAGTGCCTCAATCTCATCTCCAAAAAACTCAATTCGAATCGCTTTTACATCCTCAGAAGCAGGACAAACCTCAACAATATCTCCTCGAACCCTGAAAGTTCCAGTAGTGAACTCTAGATCGTCTCGTTTATACTGAAGCTCCACAAGCTTAAGAAGAACTGCTTGACGGTCGAATCTATCTCCCTGCTCCAAAAACAGAACCATCTCAAAATAAGTCTCAGGATCCCCTAAGCCATAAATACAACTAACACTGGAAACTATAATAACATCGTTGCGCTCAAGGATTGCTTTAGTAGCGGCATGCCGCAACTTATCGATCTCATCATTTATAGAAGAGTCTTTTTCAATATAAGTGTCAGTTGAAGGGACATAGGCTTCTGGTTGGTAGTAGTCATAATAACTGACAAAGTAACGCACAGCGTTGTCTGGAAAGAGCTCGCTAAATTCCGAAAATAACTGGGCCGCTAAGGTTTTATTGTGAGCAAGAATTAGGGCCGGACGGTTAATACCAGCAATGGTGTTTGCCATGGTAAAGGTCTTTCCCGAGCCTGTAACTCCAAGAAGCACCTGTCGATCTACAGCATTATTGAGATTCTTAATTAAACCTTCAATAGCTTTGGGCTGATCCCCTCGGGGCTTATTTTCCGATTTAAGCTCAAATTTATGGGAAGAATCAACTCGGGAAAATTGCTTAAGCCGCTTTGGAGCGTCAGAAGTCATTTATCAAACCTGGGCTTTGATAGATAAGGAGGAGGCCTCTGCAATCCGCTTTTCAGCCAACTCTATAGCTACCTCAGCAGAGAGTCTCTTCGAACTATCTGCTAAACTAAGAATATCCTCAATTGTAGAATAAATATTTAAAGCTCGGCTCCTAACCCTCTCAGCCTGAAAACCACCTTCCTCGAACTCATCGGCACACATAATCACACCGCCGGCATTAATGGCAAAGTCTGGCGCGTATGTAATGCCTTTTTCCCGCAGCAATTCCTCAGCTCCATCCGAGAGTTGATTATTGGCTCCGCCCGCAATTATCTCGCAACGAAGATGCCCGCAGACTTCTTCGGTAATAATTCCACCAATAGCGCAAGGAGCTAGTACATCACAGTCCACTGTCAATATTTCTTCTACAGCAACCGCATTCACCAAATTCATCTGAGTAGCTTGTGAGACAAACTTTTCGCGAGTATCCGCAACGGTCAAATTAGCACCTGCCTCAACCAACAAAGAACAAAGCTCCATACCAACGGAACCAACCCCCTGAATTGCTACATGACGACCCGATGGATCATCTGATCCAAAACGATGCTTTAGACAAGCGCGAATTCCACTAAAAACTCCTAAGGCGGTATAGGGAGAAGGATCCCCGGCTCCACCCAATTTAGGATCTCGACCGGCAACATGGTTGGTTCGACTAGAAATTATTTCGATATCAGAGACCGTCGTTCCCATATCTTCGGCTGTGATATAACTACCTCGAAGTGATTCGACGCAATCACCGAACCATTGAAAAAGCTCTGCTCGGCCCTTTGAAATATCCCGATCAACTATAATAACACTTTTACCCCCACCAAAGTTAATTCCTCCGAGTGAGTTTTTCCAAGTCATTGCCTGGGATAATTTGGTGACATCAGACACAGCCTCGTCTACGGACGAATAGTCTCGCAAACGACAGCCACCTAAACTTGGTCCTAAAGTTGTGTTATGAACAGCTATTAAAGCAACAATACCTAGAGAATTATTTTGAAAGATACTAAGGTGCTCATGACCACGCGAAGGTATTTCGTCAATATAAGGCATAGCTAGATCCTATTTACTAGCTAGGTTCTTCGCCAAGTTGAGAGATTTCAAACATTCCATGTGTCTGGAAGTCTCCATACTTAGCTCGAACTTCAGTAAATACCTTCTCTTCAACGGGACCAGCTTTGTTGGACCAACTCGATCTTATATAAGTAGCGATTGCCGCCAATTCGGCATCTTTTAGATTACCCAGCGGGGCCATAACGCCATTATAATCTTGACCGAGAACGGTAATTTTTCCTTTCAAACCATATATCATTATGGCTGCTAAACGTTCCAACTTATCGCCCGTTACATAAGGACTCTTGTCTAGCGGAGGGAATGCAGCAGGAACACCCTGACCGTTACCCTGGTGACACGCTGCGCAATTAGCAATAAACAAAGCTTCCCCATCCGGCTTCGAAGCTTCTCCACTAACGGCAACAGCTGCTACATTAACATCGCCAGAAGACAATGCTAATTGAGTCCCTTCAGAATATTCAACAGGAGAATGGTAGTCCCTTCCTGACTGAGCAACCTCAGTACGATTACGCTCACAAGCAGAAAAAGAAAGAGCGATTACCAAAAGAAAAGGAAGAACAAATTTAATAAGGAATTTAGATTTCATTAACGTATTATCTTGATCAATTCATATGAATGGGCTCACTAACCCATCTTCGTAAGTGTATCGTCTCATCTAAGATTCTCACTTGGAGAAACCCTAAAAGCGATGAAGGTTTTATACATTCCTGGGGAACATATACCAATACTAAGTAATGTTCCGGTCCTCTTTTTTAACTACCTTTAAAATTAATCTAAAGGTCCAAAAAGCCCCTCAGGGGCTCTTCTTGGGGTGACAACAAAAAAGCGTTCATAAAATCGACAAAACCGATCGGGTTTTGACCGTGAAAACGAAGCTGTCGACATTAGACCAGCTACTACACTCATTATATCCTCATATCTGTGAGAGCTTACACAATACTAGAATAGGATTTTCGTCGAGCTAAGTACCGCTAATGAACAGTGAGGAAACGGAACACCACCACTCCATAAATACCTAGCAATATAGTAGCTTTTGGGCGATTAATCCCATCTTTATCGCTCAGGAAAAATAGCATGAGAACAGAAGTTATCAACATAAGGGGCATATCAAGATTAGCTATCTGAGGATCCACTACGATCGGCGCTATGACAGCGGCCAAGCCGGTTACGAGCAAAATATTGCTAATGTTCGAACCTATAATGTTTCCAACCAACATATCTCCCTCACCCTTTCTCGCAGCAGCAAGGGATACCGACAGCTCTGGTAGGGAGGTTCCTAGCGAAACCAACGATAAAGCAATAACACTCTCAGAAACTCCAAGCGCTGAAGCTAGCTCAACACTGGTCTCAACTAATAGCTTACTAAAAACAGCAATCCCCACTACTGAACCACCAATCTTTAGGACCGCACTTTTGAGACTCGAATCGTCTGTCTCAATTTCCGGAGCTGAATCGTCCTTAGGGCTAAATTTCAAAACATAGAAGATATGAATCACAAAAAGGCCTAAAAATACCCAACCCACTGTTTCGGAAATTCTTCCAACTAAAAGTGCTACGGCCCACAATACTAAGCTAAGCCCGAGCATCACGTTACCATCGGTATGCAAATATACCGGCTTACAAAGAATAGGTGCGAAGAGAGCAGGTATGCCAAGTATCAGAGCGACGTTACAAATGTTTGAGCCCACGACATTGCCAAGAGCGATATCCGGATGACCAGACAACGCCGCGACAACAGAGGCAGCAGCTTCCGGCAAAGATGTGCCAATCGCCACAACAGTAAGACCAACTGCCATTCGTGAAAGATTCAAGCGATCAGAAATTTGGATAGCCCCGCCAACCAAAAAATCAGCCGAAAACAGTAACCCGGCCAAACCAACCACAAAAACAAGCAAATCTATTAACATGTCACCAAACTAAATCGAAATAAAGACAAAGAGGAAAATACTATGGAAAGCCTGAACACAAAAGGAAAAACTTCAAACTAAAGATTCAACCCGTAAAAAAATTTTTAAAAGTTTCAAAAACAGAATGTTTGCTCTCAGCATCATTCTTCAAAGACTCTATCGGGCGGTAAAATGCCTTAGTCACCAAGGTCTTCGACAGTACTTCAAATCCCTGCTCTATTTCCCTTAGCTGAGCCGCACTATAGTTTTCTGAACGAAATCGCTTCAAAGTGCGGGCTATTTCTACTTTTCGTAGCGAATCAAAACTCTCTAAAGCATCTGAAATCAGAGGCTCCAAAAACTGTCCCTGACGCCATATCTGAAATTTAGAAACCGCTGAGTCCACAATCTTCTCGGCTATCTGCATTTCTTCCCTACGAGCACCTAAATTATGAGAGACTACTTCCTGCAGATGATCAATATTATAGAGAAAGCTATTTTCAATATCCGAGATTTTAGGATCGAAATTTCTGGGCACCCCTAAATCTATGCATAACTGAGGTTTTCCTTTTCTTTTTTCAAGAGATGAGGCCATTTGACTAGCTTTTAGAAAAAAATCTTGGTTAGTTTGTCGAGTCGAAGAACCAATAATGACATCGGCAGAGGATAGATATTGTTCGGTTTGAGCAAGAGTAAAGTACGTGCTGCCAAACTCCTTAGCAACCTTTCTTCCCTTAACTTCACTTCTGTTGCCCACCAACAAGTCTCTAACGCCGGCAGCTTTAAAATGTTTTAAGGCAAGCCGACCAGTATCACCAGCCCCTAGTAACAGCACAGTGCTAGAGCTCAAGTCACCCATAATTTGTTCAGCTAAATCACGAGCCACAGAGCAAACAGAGAGGGACCTCTCTCCTATCCTGGTTTGGGTCCGAACCTCTTTGGCAACATTAAAACTTCTTGAGAAAACTCGGTTTAAAAGATGAGAAGTAAAACCCTGTTCATGAGCGGTTGAGTAAGCTGTTTTTAGCTGTCCAAGAATTTGATTCTCACCAACTATCATCGAGTCCAAGCCGGAGGCAACCCGATATAGATGCTTAACCGCGACTTCACCTGACAAGTGATAACCAACACGACTAAACTCAGAATGACAGACCCCAGCAACCTTAGAAATCTTCTCTTCAATCACGGAAGTCTTGAAATCACCTTGTAATGCACTCCAAATAACTTCTACTCTATTACAGGTTGAAGCAACTACCACTTCCAAAATTCCGTCGAGAGAAGAAAGTTCTTCTAGCAAAAGCTGAATCCTATCCTCTGTCATAGAAAACCGCTCTCGCGTATCTATAGGTGAAGTATGGTGACTCATTCCACTAAGATAGATCTCAGGCGCTCTCAAAGTCGAGGAGACGTTCTCTTCCTCTATGTCGCTTTGGCTATTTGTAGACATGAAAATTCTCAATAAAATTTGCCCCTACCAGGGAAAATATCATCAACAAATAACCACAAAATGACAAAATAGCAGCTCTACGCCCCCTAAGCCCCTTAAGCTTGCCTGCGAGAATCACAAAAGCATATATCATCAAGGCAAAACAAGAAGCCAGCAATAACGGGTCTCCAAGCTCTATCAAAGATTGTTTACCTGAGGTCAGGTAAAACCCAGTACTAACCCCAACTAACAAGACTAAAAACCCAACTATAATAAATCTCTCACGATAAAATTCGAGAGAAGATATCGGTGGAAATTTTCTAGTAAGAGTATGCAATGAACGGTTTTTGAGGAGTGTCTCTTGAAAAATTAAAGCCAAACTGAAAATAGCAGCAATAGAAAAGACTGCTATACCAATAAGAGTCGAAGCTACATGAAAAACCAATAAGGGGTCATCTAACCAACTAGATTTCGAATCGTCTGAAAAATGAAAAACGACACTCGAAATTGAAAAGAAAAATAAAGCAAGTGGAGAAACAAACGCTCCAAGCGAGTCAAACCTAGAATTTGGTCTATTGGATCGAGAGAAAAATAAATAAGCCGCAACAATTCCTAAACTTAGTGAGGAGGTGAAATAAGAAAAACTGCTATAATTCTCCCCTGAATAGAAGCTCAAGCCAATAAATAAGGCATGTCCAACTGCTCCAATCGCCAAAAATCTGCGCGGAGAAAGTGAAACTCGTTTCCACAAAGAGCGAAGATATAAAGCGGTTGCCCCCACATAAAATAAAACAGCAGTAAGAGCGGTAATGTGAAAAGCGAGATTCATCGACAGAGACACTGATTTAGTAATTCTTGAGGAAAGAGACCTATCATTTTTTGAATACAACGTAAATTCGCGACTTTTTTACTCAACAACACTGATTCAAATCCTCAGTCAAACCTTTGTTTTGACTGAATTTTCTGGGAAAGGACTTACTTGTCTTTCGATTATTAGCAGTCGACAATCATGCTTAATATCGAGTGGTGATTTTCTCTTTGCACCCCCTTGCACCAAAATAGAACTAGATGTCTTGTTTTGATGGAAAAGCAGTATGATTCGAATTAAGAATCAACAACAAGCTTTCATACACGACTAGTAGAGCTGGGGTATTCATTGCAGATCTTAGGCACATTTATATTTTTAGCATGCGTGTTTTTTCTTACTCTGGATCAAACGAGATTATCACGCTTATTTAATTCAGATATCCTTCTTTTAGAAGATGTTCATCAAACTCTTACACGAAACTGGTTCGAGCTAAGTGATTGGGTATTCCCTCCCGCCAACTATCTGTTTCCTGATCTAGTTCTCTACTCTTCGCTTAGAATCTTCATTGATGACTTCCGTCCTGTAATCGTCTTCTTTTCACTCCTTCAAACTCTACTCATTTTATTTTTCTTAAAACAATTTGTTGGAGAAAAATCCTTCTTGATCGCTTTTTTGCTATTTTGCCTACCATGTCTCTACGAATTCAATATGAATGGTGGTTGTAGTTATGAATTCTTCATTTCGTTTTTAATGGTTCACCATACATTAACTTACCTAACCGCCCTTTGGGCCCGTAGCGCAAAAAGAAAAGGGCTGTTGTACAGTCTAGTTCTGATCGCTACGGCCTTTAGTGATAAATTTTTCATACTATACTTTATTATTCCGATGACCTGCGAAAAACTACTTCGCAAAAAGTCTCTACCATTCCTAGAGATCGGGCTAATTTGCTCCGGTGTTTTGCTTTGGAAATTCTCCTCCGAATTCCTAAACTATCAAAGCTTATCCGAGACCTCTAATATTCAATTTAGTATTTACCAAATAGTGAGTTCTCTATACTTCCTGATCGAAGATTTGAGGAGCAAGCCCTATTTGTTGTGGTTACTTCTTTTCAGCATCGCAACAAGCCTGATCGGCTTAGGTTTGAGTTTTTTCTCGAGGGAAAAATTGAAGTCATACTCTCAGAAAGGCGAGCCTCAAGCAGTAAGTTCTCAAAAACTAGCATCCCAAGAAGCCATTATATTTCTTTCTATTCAGCTTGCTCTCACAACCCTTGTCCCCGTTGCCCTAGGTTTTTACCAAGCTGGAGCAGTTCGATACTTCATACTACCCTTACTATTTCTTTTTGCCGTTTCAACAACAATTGTTCTAAGGTATTGTTCAAAATTTTTGCAGCTCTCTTGTTTAATACTTATTCTAACCTTCATTTCCCTGCAGTTCTATTATTTATTAAAAATCCCAAACTACAATCCCCTGTCATATTATCCAAAGCGGATACGTTGTCTTGATGAGGCCTTTGTTGAAACTAAAGCGAAGATCGGTATCGCAGATTACTGGAATGCTAGGCAGATCGAATTTCTTGCTAGGTCAGATGTAAAAATTTTGGCTACAAACTCTAAACTTACACATCGAGGTGCCATAGGAGACCAGAGCTCTCTCCCAGAGACAGTTGATTTTATCATCACCGACAGACTCAACAAGACAGAGATAGTGGCGAAGTTTGGCAAGCCAAAGAATTTCAAACAGTGTCGAGAGTCTGGGATTTATTTTTACTAGCCGATATTGAATTCAGACAAATCGATACTAAAAACAAGGGTAATTATAGATTGGAAAGGCTTTGGTCAATGCTGTCTTTGCACATAAACCCGTATGGAAAATAGCCTAGAATTTGCATTAAAATACACATTGTAGCACTATTTTAGTCCCAATCTGGGTCTCTCTTTTATTTCTACAGTAGTTCTTTACTCATCCTTCCAGGCAAAGCCTTGTCTAAAAGCTATTGTTTGGGGGGACTGGGTTGTCCACGGTTTTACCATCCCCATTCGCGACTCAAAAAGAGAGGTGTCGCCTAGTGAAAGCGTTAATCGACGAGTACGGATTTGAAATACCCAAAGATGGGCCAAAAGTTGTACAGCTAACAGGGGAACAGCTTAGTATTGTTGCGTCAATGCTTAGCCAAACTTGGTTTCTTCCGAAATGGAAAGGCCGAGAGATTTTTGTCTCCGAAACTGCCGTAGCCGACAATGTTACGCTCGAATGGAAAAATTCAGGTCAAGCTAATCCAGGGTTCCTAATACTGACCGAGGATGACCTCTTTAATCCCAGTACTGACGATTCTACTAAAATTGTACTATCAAAACGATCGATCGTGCTAGCAAACAATGCAACTCTAAAAATAGAAAAAAAACGAGCTACAGCCGGAAAAGCTGGAATCGTTATTGGTTTCTCAGTTGAAGAAATGCATCGTAACAAAAATGTTCTCGATTACTACACGAAACTATTTGAAAAAGGAGAAGTCTTACAGTCGGATCTAGAGAGATTAGAAGATCATATCAAAGCTCAGCTTCTCGGAGTTGATACGAGCCGAGTAGGTCAACTCAAATCTGTGAGCAAGTTGATCCAAAGCGTAAATTCTAAGAGCATCTCTTTGATTGGAAGTTTCCCTGATACGGGTAAAAGTCCCCTCTCGGAGCGAATTCTAAACCCAGACCATATCTTTCCAGACTATCTAATTCCCATCTTGGGACACTTCGACAGAAAGTTCAACTTTGCAATTCGTGATATACTGCTTAGCCAGTTAGTCTCAACTCACTATAAATCGCTGAATCTAGAAACTATCTCTACCGCAACGCTTCTAGCAAAAAATATAGAGTTGCCAAAAATAGTAGTAGACGCAGTTGTTGAAACACTAGACGAGAGGAATGTATATTTTAACGATATAGCAGTAGTTGACTCCCTCGCTAGAATTGTAAAAATAGCGTTAGAAAGTAAGAAAGCTTACGCTTTACTTGGTGAGAGATTGCCTAGAAACAAACTCGAGGCGATATTGCTCTTGCGAGACGGCGAATTCCCAATTCCAGGCACTAGTAAATATAACGATTTTGCGGCGACACTAACCGCCACAATCTCAAAACTACCCGAACCTGATCAGTAGTTTTTTCATGTCTAGGTTTGATTATGCATACTCAAGGTTCTCGACAACCCAGCCACTCCCCCTCTAGACAACCAATCTCTTCCACCACTACCGAACCCTAATTTCAATTGAGTTTTCTATTCAATATTAAGCAGTAGCATCTTTTTCACTTTACCCTAGCGGCACCATGCTTGGAGACTTTAGGCGCTGGGATATTTTTATCATCGAAAATGGAAGTCAGATTGTTGGAAAACTCCCTGACACAACCCTATAGTTTAAAATAATTACAATAAATCACAAGAAGCGCTAGCCCTATCGGTCTGGATCATTCGAAGGGAAACAGAAGTTTCACTAAAAATACTTACTAACCCCAATGAAGCACCATAGTCTATCTTCAAACAACCTTAGCGACCTCTATAATAATTAAGAAAGGGGAAATAGTTCTCCCTCCTAGTTTAGTTTCTCCTGTCTAAGAGAAATTAAGTACAAAAGACCGTAGGAAACCATACCTGAGACTCCCATTAGCTGCACAGCTGCTCCGTGACTAAGAAAACCAAGAACAGCAACAATGCTAAAGGTAACTAGTGGTGCTATCTGCCTAATTAGCCCACTTACTGCAAACAGGTTCAGGGAGTCGCTCTCAACTTCCAGCGTCTGGATTCTAATTGAAAGCATCTCATCCAAAGTCTTGCCAATAAGCCAGTAGACTGAATACAACAGCAGAACTGGCAAGAACATTGGAGTAAATTGCAACACCGTAAATGAAGTAAAAGCTAGTGACGCAAAGACTCCAAACAATGCGATCATTTTAGCTTGCTGAAACCAAGATTCTAAAAATAGACTGTTCCGCACCAGAAATTCTAAGAGGAATACAGATAAGAACATGGCTGAAAATCGAAGCCATAATATCTCTTCTTGTCCTCTTTGAAGCTCCTCCGTAAAAAAAACAAAAAAGATTAGAAATGACGAGGCGAAGATAGTCCGAGTTGTATGTAACCATAGAACTAGCTGAATCTTAGAGTTAGATCCTTCCTTTCCTAACAATTCCCGGCCCAGAAGTCTTAGAGTTGACAACCAGTCTAGGGGCTCTCGAGAAACTCTTCCTTCTAGTAAAATTGTCTTTTGAACGAATGCAGCGATCGCTAAAAGTATAGTGAGAAGGATTTGTACCCAGGCCCAGGTTAATTCGTCATTCATAACTTCTTTTTGAATTACTAGTCCGATGAACAGTGCAAGGGCGGAAGCTCTCGCTCGCCACAAGCCTCGAGTCACTAGGGTTTCTCTCTTTTTGCTAGCATCGACTTTGGCAGCAAAAGAATTCGAAAGTGGGTAGTAAAGAGCTATACAAACTCCACCAATTAGCTGGTAAAGTAGAAGCCAATAATAATTGAGCTGTCCGCTAAAAGTTATGCCTGAGACTATGGCTGAAAACACCGCCAGCACCACTAGAGAAACGCTCATAAGTTGGTTACTTCCTATTCTCTTCGATAGAGGAGCAGCGATGCTGGCCATAAACATTCTTGGAACCATTGTTACAACACCCATTAAGGCCACCAGCCACAGCTCCCCAGTGAACTGATAACCAATGGATATTGACAGGGTCATGCTCAACCAGATTCGAAAATCTAGTATTGCGTTGACCATGAAATACTTCTTCTGGTTATTCATTTGGAGAGACTCCGGTTGCTTTAACGAAATTTAAAACCGTTTTTCAGGGATGTTTTCCTAGCGTCCAAAGTTGCCAAGTCGCATTGTTAAGCATTAGCCACTAAGAAAACATCTTTTTGTTCTACCGAAGGGAGTAAGGAAAAGAGCGGATGGAGGGTGGAAGTCGCAGCCAATTTTAGCTCCAACATCCTTCTAATCATATAACGGGTGCGAAAAAAACACCCTACGGACTATCTCGGACCTTACTTCTTAAAATAGTAAGGAATTTAAGGGATTAGCATTTAGGATTCTGATATTTGCTCCTTAGCGCTATTCTGTTATTTCTCTTCCTAGATGGTGTTCATTAAAATCGGCTGAAAATGGGGTTTGTAAACTTCATTAATAGGGGAGACGGTTCACAGGTTTTATCTTGGAGAGCTCTCTAGTTCTTCGAGGTAGACCCGGCAAACAACAAAGGTTGAACATATGAATAATTTGGTTTTTTTGTGTCTAGCGACATTATTAACAACTGTCGTCTTTGCTACTCTGTGGCTTCGAGCGCGAAAACTGGCCGAAAATTATAAGCACCGGCATACAAGAGCTCGGGAGGCTCTAAGAGAGCTAAACTGCGACTGGAGTATTGTAGCTAAGTATCTGGATGATTCCGATAAGAAGGTACTCGTCGCTCTCTTTTATCGCGAGAAAAAAGACGGTGAGCTGGTGCCGTTTCTTCAAAGAAACGCAAACGGTTCAACTACAATTCCAGGAATGGTCCAGGCTTTTCCAAACAAAGAAAGGAGCTATATACCCCGCCCACTATAAATTTCG
>CALKYB010000269.1 GCA_938003565.1 uncultured bacterium | reverse complement strand
GCGCCGTTTTTAGGCCCCTTCATCCCCTCAAGCCGAGCTATCACCATGTTTAGCAATCGAATTACCTCATCAATAATAGCTGCCCTAATAGTTCTAGTCTTGGACTCTGCGTAGTCTTTTAGTATTTCGGTTGGTTCTTCTTGTTCTTTGCTCATTGGTCTTTACTATTAATTCTATCACGCAGATCTATATTCTCTATGATGAGCTTCTCACACTTCTCTTCTAGCTCTGTTCTATCTAGGTCATATAGTGGAGGGTATGGATCAAGCGCCGTTTTTGGGTCTAATGCCACTCGGTGACACACGGTTGTATCTGGGTTGCACTCGGCGTACTCCTGGGTGACATATTTGCCAGTTGATGCGCTTCTGTATCGAACCAGATATGCTGGCGCTTCTCTCTCTTCTTTTGTCATATTGCACTCTCGGCAGTGAAGTATCTCTAGAATCTTCCGAATCATTACTCTATTAGGTGTTATCCACCCAGTAGTATCTATCACTTGACCGCTCCATGCGGGTTAAATCAGCCTTTTCCATCCCCATTTGGTTTTTTACAATAGTCAGCCCCTGCTCGGCTGCCTGAGAAAATGTAAGGTTCTCTCCGCTTATTCCGATATGAATCCACTGATTGGATAAATCATATGCTTCTGGGTTATTAAATGACAGGTCGTAGGACTTAATATTCTCATTTGGCATTGGAACTCTCCTCAATAAATTTTAACTCTCTATGTACCCATATAGTACGAAATTAATTTTTAGTACAGTCGCAGAAAAAACTTGAATATTTATGCGAATTAATCGTATTATACTTTAGAACACCGATTATCGATTATTATCGGGAACTGACAAGGTTTCTTATCAGTCATTAATTCCTTAATTTCTGTTAGTAACTTGTACAGTTCCTAAGCTTTGGAGAGAAGCTTTGGGGAGTGTGGAAATAGTAAACTTCGATGAGTTAGACCATGACTCTGAGCTTGGTAATGTCTGTATCAGAGACATGCCTGAGGACGTGTATCATGCAGCTCCTGGGTTTAATCAAAGTGGTTCATCTTTACTACTATCAAACCCAGCTAAGTGGCTATGGCAAAAGTCTCAACCATATAAGTCTAGCACAGCTTTGGCGTTGGGAACACTGGTTCATTTGCTTCTCTTAGAGAATGAAAGATTTCATGATGAGGTAGTTTATGAGCCTGACTTTACCCTCAAGTTAAAGAAAGTCTACTCCAAGCCTAAGGGTACTAAAGAGTATGAAAAGTTAAGGCAAGATTGGTTATCTACTATACCCGCTAATTCCATAATTGTGAGTTTGGATCAGGCTCCGATTTTGCGAGCAATCGAGGCCTCGGTTAAGGGCACTACCAATTTAAAAAACCTGCTTACCGTGCCGGGTAATAACGAGTTGTCGGCTTTTTGGCATAATGACTTTGGCGTGGCTTGTCGTGCTCGGTTCGACCGGGAATGCTCAGTAATTAACTCAATAATAGATGTTAAGACCACGGCTAAGGGGGCTTCTCAGATTGCATTTGGGAAGATGATTTCCGAGCGTGGCTATGACATCCAGGCTGCTCACTATCTTGAGGGCGCTCGGTATTGTGGGTTAGAGAATCTGACCAATTTCGTTTATCTGGTTTGCGAGACCATCCCGCCCTACCACGTGGCCAGCTATCGACTATCCCAGTTCGATATTGAAGTTGGAACTAAGAAACTACATCAAATCTACAAAGTCTTTAAATTGTGCTCAGAGGCCGATATTTGGCCCTCATTTGCAGATGAGGTCAAAGAGGTCTCCCAGCCCAATTATGGAAAAGAACGTGCTGAGAGGGCTGTACGGAGCTCAGAGATACTAATGATGGATACCTTTGGGAGAGCGGGGTAAATGAGCGACTATAACGAAGAATGGCGGTTTGATAGTGAGAAGCCGGAATATTGGCTAAATAAAGCAGTTAACATCATAGAGCAGGCTGGGACTGATGGAAAGGATTATATCTATGTCCGGGATGACTACACCGGTGCTAGTATTAGGTTAGCCGAGCTAGTCATGCAGACCCGTGGGCAGCTTAAGGTTGCCTCTAAGGTTATTAGAACAGATGAGTTCTATACGTACGCTACTGCTAAGGTAGAGGATTTAAGATCAGGCTCCGTTTATGAGCATACAGCTAGAAGTAGTATTCACCACTCTGAGCGTAGATTAAGCCATGAAGAGATTAATGATGCTGGCAATGCGGCTACCTCTATAGCTGTTAGAACTGCTGTTCTTAGGGCTATTTCGGTCAAGGAGCTTAACACCCTAGTAGCTGCAGCTTCCTCTGTGGGTTTACCACTTCCCCCTACCCCCTCCGATGATACCCTGTCTAGTCTCAATGATGCTCTGAAGAATCAGGATCAAGCTCCGAAAATATACCCGAAAACATACCCGATAATACCCGAAAGACGCTTCATGTTGAAGGACTGGAGAGGCAATTTAGAGCTACTTTTTGATGACGAAATCAAGCTCATATTGACCGATAAAAGTCTCAATGCTGACCTATCTGCTGACGAAATTAGCCGTCTAAAAGGGCTATTAACCGCAAGT
>CALKYB010000268.1 GCA_938003565.1 uncultured bacterium | reverse complement strand
AGGTACTATAGCGGAGATTCTTAAAGTAGAGAAGCGACTTTGTAGTTTTCTAGAAGCTAGATTGTAGGATAGTTAAGAGTAGTCCGATTTTAGAAACCAAAGATAGGGGAGTGTTCTATTCACGCAAGTCAGCATTGATCTCGACATGCTGTTCCAAAACCCTGTTGGCGTATGGTGCCAACTTGTTTTTTTGAAGATACCCGCAATTACATTGTGCAGTAGTTAGCTGTCCCCCGTTTTTTAGGTGTTGTTCGTACAGACACCCCTCGTTGTGGCCGAGAAGATTGACCTTCCTTATTGTTTGCCCAAGTATTTGAGGAATAAGGTTGATTTGGGTTGTTGAAACTCCCCCGGCGACTTGTACAACTAAGCCTTCAGCTTTGGGAAGTCGAGAGTCGATGCATCGAATCGTGATTTCTTCAGCGGTTAGTAGGTTTATGTCCACGAGTGAGTGCACGAAAAACGGATCTAAATATAAATATTCGTCGCAGGCTAGTTCAAAAAGAGCGAAAGCGTCTGGTAGTGCCCCCACTAACTGACTTTTAGGCGTGGGGTCCTCAATTAAGCTCCCGGAGCTGCCAAGTATTGGCCACTCTACAATCACTTTGTCAAACTCGGCCAGCCCTGAGGCAACAACTATTGCTTCGTAGGCTGAACCTTGCTCCGTGAGAGTTCTGCCAAGGTCGCCATCAAAGGGGTTGAACAATCCCAAAGTTGAGATTTCAAAAATTCTTTCATCTTCTTGTGCGACGCCCGTAGTGCGCGGAGCAAAAGCAGATTTTACGACTAGTATGTTTTTCATAGAACCATCCCGGTGTTATTGAAGATAAAAACCCTTTCAGCAACAAGCTCAAAGGGTCTCTATCAAAAACCTATTTCGGACTACCCATAACTAGGTAGAGATTTTACAGGAGTTTCTCAGGGTAGGCAATTTACACTCCATCACATATTGTGAGTTTTCTTCAATACTTGGAGAATGAAAATTTGAAATTTTTCTTTCTCTAATTTCCTGAAATTGAAAAATGATCCACAAATCGCTAAAATTAGGCCTTCGAGTAGATCGGTTTATTAGAGGGGTTTTATTGATGGTTAAAAGAAGCAGGAAATTGGTTTTAATAAAAGATTTGGAAAGCGAAATCGATCGAGCTGCCACTCTCTTTGGGCTTCTAGCTGAAGGATTGTATAGTGCGAGTGCGGCGTTGATTTTTGAGGAGCATAGCAGGACCCCTGTTGACTTCTTTGAATCGCTGGAACAGATTTGTTTGTTACCTAGGGTCGAAATTGAGGATTTTGATAGAACTAAGGATTTTGGCCGATTTCTTAACTTTGAAACTCCTCAGCTGTTTTTTAGGGGTTCGGATCGAGATGCATTTTTGGGTGGAGTTTTTGGTAATAATCCGGAGACTCGCATTTGGATTATGACTTTCTCAACTGAGGCTGAGCTGGAGTCTATAGATATTTTGATGTTTGGTTTTTTTGATCCAGGAAATATTATGCAGCCGGATGGTGTGAAAAAAATGTTTGTTTTAGTAAGGGAGGGCGATGAGTTTGTTTTAGCCACTGATTCTCATTTAGCAATCCTTTCGCTACATTTCAATCATACAGCAAGTGGGTGCGTCGCTATATTGAAGAGCATATTGGATGATATGATTGATGAGGATGTACACGCATTTCGTTTCAGAGATACTGGTTCAGTGGTGATTGGAGAATTTGAATTAGGAAAGAAGCCCTTGAAAATTTTTCGGCCGAAACAATGATTTTCCTCGATTTTTTTACAAGGTTTATAAGGCCCATCTACTCGATTTCTACATGTTGTAGTTGAATCCAGGTTTCATAAAGCCAAAGATTGTGCTTTTCTTGGTCGTAGTAATATCTATTTCCAAGAATAGTCAGCAGCTCGTTAATGATAAAAAAATTTTTCAGTAGATTGTTAAGATTTTTTGTTGCTATCTGCGAAGTTGGAGGATTATTTACTTTCCTTTTCTCCGCCTTGCCATTTCTTAATTATGGCAACTTCTTTCTTGATCTCATTTCACATTTTCGAAATCTTTACTTGGCAGTTTCCTGTTTGTTGGTTCTGTTGCTTTTGTTGTTTAAGCGTCGTTTCTTTGCTTCTCTGGCTGGTATTGCTTTGGTGCTAAATGCCTGGATTGTTATTCCTTATCTTGATTTTTCAGAATTTATGCCCAGACAAGACACTATTGCAAAGCAAAGTCATTCTAAGAAATTGCGATTCCTGGCGATTAACGTTCTGACCATGAATCAAGAGTATGAGGCAGTGAAGAAGGTTGTTTTAGATAGCGAAGCAGATTTTGTATTGGCCACGGAAGTTGATAGTCGATGGACTGATACATTCGCTAAGCTAAAGGATTTGTATCCATATTCAGAGTCCTACCCTCAGGACAATAATTTTGGCATTTCCTTTTACAGTAAGTATCCAGTTCAAAATTTTGACTTTAAGAAATTTGAATGTTGTTTTTCTAGAATAGCCGCTGTGAAAATAATTGCCAATAATCAGATAGTCAATGTTGTAGGCTTGCATCCTTTGCCTCCTGTGAATTCTTCTTGGTATAGGGAGAGAAATGCTTTAATTTCTGAAGTGGGAACCTTTGTTAGAAAACTCGAAGGTCCAAGCGTCGTTTTGGGAGATTTTAA
>CALKYB010000267.1 GCA_938003565.1 uncultured bacterium | reverse complement strand
GAATTTGCTTGAGGATAAACAGGGTAATCCTACATACCGAGGTGCACAAATCATGCAGGGAACCCCTCTTCATCGCCTTGCGTCAGCAGATGAGTTCGGTAGTACGGTTGTCTTTATCGTTGGTAATGAATACATTTCTGGCTGTACCGGTGACGGGGGATTCAGCGGGGGCCCTCAGGGACCGATAGTGGTTTAGATTCTAAATGACTTTCGCTGAGGATCATCATCTTCGTTAACATTAAAGGTTTACGCTTGGGTTGCGAACTCTTCTTCTTTACTATACTGGTAGTTAGTGTCCATCCGCTTTTTATGACTTTGGTGTGGCATATACTGAAACCACTATAAATTTCGGTTAATATCATGGTCTCAAACCTTGGTTTTAGTATAGCCGAGCGTGAGCGAGGCAGGCAACTAACATACCCTGCCCAAGATATCTCTAGAAGCGAAGCTTTACAAGAAAATCAATACTTGCGCTTAAACGCTAAGTCTCTGACTTTTCTAGCCAAGACCTAAGGTCTTGTAGTCACAAATAGGTTTCAGTATATAATTTACTGGCAGTGCTAGCGCTCTGCTATACCCCGGGGTGATAATTAATTATAAATGCCGAAGTTTATAGTGGGCGGGGTATACCTGTCTAATGGCCTCGCATACCCTCTGGTGTGGTCAGGTATTGCAGGTATAGCGCTTATCGCGGTGTGGTTCGGATTGAAATTATTTAGCATAGCTCCATAGTTCACCGGTTTGGTGAAATCCCCAAAAACTTAACTTTTCCATAGTTCGTATGAAATTACTTAACTGCTTGGCCCTAAATTTTAGTTTGATAAGTTTCTCGTGCCTCTAGTTTTTCATAGTGAGATTTGTTATCGTGTCCTATTAAAATCCTCATGTGCTCTCTTTATCTTTAACCGTCCTGAGTAGAAGTTCTATTTGAGGGTTCCTGCTTCCATCCCTTTTCCTCGTGGTTTTTTTTTGGGAGCGTTTTTCCGAGAGAGATAAATGAAATCTAACCTAAGATTTACAGTTGGCGACATTTCGGCCGATGTTTACGTCGGAGATGTGAATGAGAACACAAACCTCTACGCCTGGGTGAGGGATAAAGGTCGCTTTGATGGTGAACTATCCTCCATAGTGCGAGCGCTTAAAATTGAAGCTGCTTGTGAAGCGGCTCTCATCCATGCTGCGATTGCAGCCAAGATAGGCAAAGAATTTTTTAGCCTTAATCCGACTGATGAGTCGGTCTTAAGTCGTGTGGAGAAATTGCAGATTAACGAAGTCGATTAGCGCAGCGCTCTTTAGTATATATTTATCGAATCAGGTTCCCTCAAATAGAACTTTCAGGCCTTCTAGAATTATAATTAGAACAGTTGTTGACTAAGCGTATGCAGGTAGGCGTCGCCTATGGTGCTAAATTGAGTGGTTGTCAAAAATCTTCCCTCAGAACCGAGACTTATAGCTTTACTTGAGAAATATGAAATTCGGAGTAGGTTAAGGCTTGTTCTTTCAAAGCGTTTTTCAGTTTATTAAAGGTTGGGGAGTATTAAATGGCTTCGAGTCGTGTTTTGGGCCTTTCCGGTTTTAATGAGAGTTTAGAAGAGTCTGATGGCCGGTTAGATCTCTATATTCATCCACTCTACTTTAACGTTGACCCTTTTGAATGGTATATCGCGGAAGTTGCTAAGAGATTTGCAGTTTTAGATTATAGAGAGGTTTGGGCTCGAGTTTTAATGGGTCGTAGTTTTGCTGAAGTTGACTACAAGAGGCTTGACTATTTGGAACCGGTACTTTCTTTTGCAGAGCATGATCCTAGAAGTGCGATTGATCTTTGTCTCCATCTACAAAAAGTGAATAAGAAAAGCAAAGTTGAGTATGAGGGTCGACTTATCAATTATGCCTTAGGCGAATCTAACACTGGAGTCCAACTGTTTCTTGATATTAGAGCGAGTTGGTCTGAAACATTGAATTTCTTTGGGCTGACAGAGTCTGACTCTCGAGCAATAGTCGGTGACTATTGGTACTTTAAAGATCAGGCTGCCTCAGATCTGGAGAGTCTTTGTAACTATTTATCTACGGCGCGATATATTAGAGAAATAGTTATCTCTGGTGGCTATTATGCGGAGGACTTAGAATTTTCTGGTTGTGTTAATGAAACGATTCGTTGGTTGGAAACTTATTTTCGGAAGCAAGGAGGGGTTTCTCCTCAATTGACTCACAATAAGTCATGTCTATTTATATCAGAAGGAGATAGTATTTTTGATGGTTTAGAAACCGGCGGTTCGTGAGCAAGGTGTGTTGTCTACAACCACATAATTCCAGATTTGTTCTAAAAGGTTTTATAAACTGAAAATGTCTTTGAATAACAGTTCTAAAGAGCCGGGTATGACTCTTTAGAGCCGCATTCTGGCTCTTAGCTTAGAATAGCGGGGTAGTGGAAACTTGAATATCCGAGAGGAAAATATCGTGATACGTCCCACTAGTGTCATCTCGCCCACCATGGAAGAAATTTATCCAGAACGAAATATGGTGATACTCTGGATTGTTAGTGAAGTGAAAACCAGTTTCATCGATTACTTTAACTCCGTCAAGAATCACTTCGATTTCTCCATCAGCAGGAAGCCCTTTTAGGTCTGCAAGAGTCCAATTGTTATCGAAATCTTGAGGAGCAGAGGGGTCGAGCGTATTCAATTTAATTCGTGATTGAACACAGTGCCAGTTATCATCCAATATTTGCCCTGGTGAGCCAGAAGGAGCGTTAAATGTTTCACCATATTGTCGAAAATTTGCTCCATTTGGATTTGTGTTCCAGGGTAGGGCTGGATGGTGTTGGAGACCTTCTGCCCCGTTAGCAAAATTTGTACTATCTCTATGATATACGTAGATGGCCCATCTCCCCTTAGCTGTTGGACTTGGTGCTGAGGGTCTAACCCATCCGGATCGTGCTGACCATGACTTGGGACCGCCAGCCCAGCCTCCGCCATTTCCGCCGGCGACGCCGAATGAACCACCGTTTTTGCCTAGGCCAGAACCCCAGCCAGGCATTTTGACGTTGTCAGTTGGGGTAAAGTTTGATCCCCTCATGAAGCAATAGGAGTACCATGCTTCTTTTATTGATGAATCCAGTTGATACTTAGCAGCATTTCCTGCTTCTCCGTATGGTTCAATGGTTAGTCTGAAAAATTTTTCGGCTCCTGAAGGTGGAGTAGTTGCCCCAAGAGTGCCTACCCAATTGTCATAGGTTGAGGCTGGTAGACTGGCGCGCAGCTCGTCTTTTTCAAAGTCAGACCACGTGAGGTACATTGACGTTTGAGGTTGAGTAGTTGTTGTGGAGGTGCTTGTGGTTGAAGTTGTCGTGGGGGGCGATGTTGTAGTTGATGTAGAAGTTGTGATTGTAGTCGTCGTCACATTGTCTGTCGTAGAAAACTCGAAAATTTCTGATACAACTTGCTTTCTAGCTCGATCATTGGCGGTAATTTGGTAGTAGTATTTAGTGTTGGGCTTGAGACCAGTTAAGTTTTGAATCAACGTATTTCTAAAAAAGAATCCTTGGTAGGGGCCAGACCTATTTAGGTTGTTAGGGTTCGTGCCAAATTTGAGACTAGCCTTCGCTAAAGAATTGAACTTTATTTCTAGACGGGCATTCTTATGAGAAACAGTTTTTAACTCAGTGGATGTGATGGTTAATCCTGATGCTGGTCGGACTTTCTTGCTTCTTCTTGTCCTGCAAGGCCTGTCACCATTCATGCCATAGCCGTCTCCGTCAAGATCAACACACCCTTGGGACTGGGCTGCATGAGGAACTAGAATAGCTATTGTAAGTAGCAACTGAGGGATTATCTTTAACAATGACATATGTGAGTCTCAAAACCATTAATAAGCAATATATTTATTTATCGGTTAATCTGGGCATATATGTTAATAATTTTTGAAGAAGTGGTTTTTGGATATTCTTAACCTCACATTTGTGAATAATCTAGAAGGGTTATTGGGACTAAGTTGCTGCCCCTAAGCTGCTTCAGGGTGGTTTGAAATTTCTCGTTAAAGCAGAATATTTACAAACTGTTATTTCGTAACCTTTCTAGTTTCGCTTTTTGATACTTTTAGTTTTTTGGAGGTTAGGACATGCCTCGATTAATTGTAAAAAATGAGGACATTTGATAGAGAGCAGTGTTGAAAGTTTTGATTCCTTTTATCGTAGTAAATCTAGTTCGAGTTATCGTAGTAAATCTAGTTCGAGCTAGGTTAACGATTTTCTTTTCTTTATATCCAAAACTTTACAGGGGTAGATTTTTTTGATGGTCCCCGCTTTTTTTGTAGCTCTATTCTTAGCTAGCAAAGAAAGCCGGGGGAGATGCGTAGGTTTCTTCAATGGGTTTTCCTCGAAAACCAACCTTTACATGAGTAATTACAATGAAATTAGAGTCTCAGGTCCAGAATCTGACCAATATCCTTGAGGGTGATAAAATCATACTCAGGGGAGTGCCAGCTTCGAGTGAGTATTTTATATTTAGGCAGTATGTTCACTATATGTCGCACTCACATAATCATAAAGGATATACCGAGTGGACATTTAGTGATGGATATAGCCTCGGTTGGGATGGCGAAAAATATTTCTTCAATCAAGAGTGCTCCGAAGCGAGTGGTATATTTTGGAGTGGTGATAAGCCGAGGCTAGGGGGAAGAGATTATTTTTTCCGAGCAATGTGGTCAGCCAATAAGTCAATCGATGGTGCACTAGCGACTGTGGTGCAGCGACTGGAGTTTGAGTTGGGAGAAGGACAATTTCGAATAGTTGACCTAGCGGCTGACGATAAAGGAGAATTTAGAGCTCGATGTTTGAGTAGCTCTGAGATAGATCCGACTAATATTTCAGTTGTTTCATCGTCGAAATAAGTTTAGCGAGAAACACTGTGAGAGGACTAGAGTTATTGATTCTCGGCGGTTAAAGGTTTGTGTAGTGATATTAAATAGCGTTCTTTCTCCCCCAGCTACCAGTATTCTTAAGTGCTAATTAATCTACTTTGGGTTTTGTTGATCTGTTAGTGTAGATTTATAGGGATTGTGCAATACTAAAAATTTCTTGAATACAACTGTGAATGAACTGGTTACGCCGTTACCTAGACCGCAGAGCTGAGGGTCTTTATCTCAACGCCCTGGTGCCTGTGGGTGAAATTACCAAAGTTGTGCGTGATCCAACTTTGGGTCGTAATGTTGTGGCTACTGAGAGTATCCCAGCTGGTAGCTTGCTTGGCATTTACCCTGGAATCAAACTTAGCATTTCTGAGTATAAGAAAAAGCATAGTTTTATTGAGAAGGCGGTAAGTAGTAGCTATCAACTCTCTGAAGACAGGATAGTCGACCCGACAGATGTCTTTGGTTATTTGGTAGATATTCCGGATAATCGAATTGCTCTAATAAATGAAGCAACAAAAAAGAACCAGCTTAATATAGTTTCTCTTATTAGCTCTAGCAATGTTTGGTATTTTACGATAGCGCAGATTCCTAAAGACCAACCGCTTTATAGTTTTTATGGATATAGTTATCGCCGTGACTATTTAACTGAGCATAGTGATGGAGACTCTCTATTTAAGTTTAGTGAATCTGAAATAGAGTTACTAAAGGATGCGGCTGAGCGTTTTAGGTGGTTGCAGGAAGACATAAAGCTAATCTTGGAGAATGGTGATGTATGACCAGGTAGTTTTCATTTCTCCCCTAGCTGAGTGAAACGAAATGCGTCTCTAAATCTGTGGAGGGTTCTCGGACAGTCTATACTCACTGCCGCGAGCAAAGGAGTGTCCACTAGATACTTTGAGTTTTCGACAGAGTTTTATTCTCCAGCGTTAGTTGTAATACCAACCATGCTCTACACTTGCTTGATCTTGTACTTGGAGATTTGGTCGAAGAAGGGGTTCAGCATGTAATTTGCTGGCACTGCTAGACCCTGTGGTGAAGACTAATTATAAATGTCGAAGTTTGTAGTGGGCGGGGTATATACCCATCCTAGTATAAATTTTGGCTTAGCCAAACTCTCAATTCGATGGGTATATGCAGTGCGGTAGTACTGCCATTAGACAGATATACTGAGCCTCCAACGTGCTACAAGTCCGCAGGACTTCGCTAGAAAATACCAAATAAAGCAGATTTACCAAGCTCAACTAGCTTTTCTTGCGAAGCTGCGCTTCTCGTCCATATTTGAGGATGGGTATACCTGTCTAATGGCCTGGCTTACGCGAGGCTATATTAACCCATTATAAAGGCCCAACTCTATAGCGGGCGGGGACTGTTTGGATTATTGAGGTGCTTAGAAATCGATCTAAATGGATATGGCAAAAATCAGGACTATTTTACTAGTTTGGCCTTAACATAGTCCCTATTCATTTCAGCTATAAATTGGGCACTGATTTCCTTAGGACAAACAGCTTCGCATTCTAGTTGATTGGAGCAATCCCCAAAGCCTTCACTGTCCATTTGTTCAACCATTTTTATTACACGTTGGTAACGCTCAGGCTGTCCTTGGGGAAGGTGCTTCAATTGGCCAACCTTAGCGGCAGTGAAGAGCATTGCCGAGCCGTTGTTACAAGCTGCAACACATGCACCACAGCCAATACATGCAGCAGCATCCATGGCTATGTCAGCTTCCATTTTAGAGATTGGAACAGCATTAGCATCTGGAGCTCCACCGGAGTTTACCGAGATGTAGCCACCTGATTGAATAATTCTATCAAAGGCAGAGCGATCTACTACTAGATCTTTTATCACAGGAAAGGCTTTTGCTCTCCACGGCTCTATCGTAATTGTTTCGCCATTTTTAAAACTTCTCATGTGGAGTTGGCAGGTGGTAGTGCCATTTTCAGGACCGTGAGCAACTCCATTGATCATCATTGAGCAGGAGCCACAAATCCCCTCAAGGCAGTCGCGGTCGAAGGCAACTGGCTCGGTGCCTTTTTCAGACAAGTCAACGTTGACGG
>CALKYB010000266.1 GCA_938003565.1 uncultured bacterium | reverse complement strand
TTTTTTTGGTTTTTTTGGCCTTGGAATTGAATTGGTTCAACCTTTCTTTGGTCGTGACTACAGTTTAATAGATTCATTGTTGAACTGGTTGGGATCTCTCTCAGGTGGTCTTCTGGTAGTGATGCTTCGTAGTCCTAAATTTAAGAACAAGCTAATTTTTATCTCAGTGTTATCTCTTGGTATCCTCACAGCTGTTTGGCCAGTAGTGAAGGCTTGGAGGAATTACGAACTGAAGTCCTCGACTCTTCCAGATTTAATTTCTTCAGACCCGGGAGGTTTAATCTGGTGGAAAGGGAATGAAGATAAAGGATTTCTTGAGCAGAAAGGGGAGACTATAGTCTACACTTGGGATCGGGAAAAGTATCCTGGTATAGTATACGAAGCCTTAGGTCAGGACTGGTCTATCTATAGCAAATTGACGTTGAAGATCGTTGGTATTTCTGAGCCCCAAAAGCTTACAGTGCGTATCGATGATCAGGGGCCTTCTCAGTACTATAGTCAGAGATTTAACAAGGAACTTTCCCTAACTCCTGGAGAGAATATAATAGAAATTGCTTTAAGAGGGGATGGGGAAGAAAAGTATGTAAACTATTCAATTCTGCTTACGGAAGTCTCTTTTCTTTATATCTTTCTTGGAGACCAGGTGACTTCTGGTACTTTCACTTTGGCCGAGGCAAAGCTTTCGTTCTAAAAGTGACCTAGGGATGTTCTAGAGCTGTGTTGCTCCAAGCTAGAATTTTTGAGGTCAGGAAAGTTTCAAATTCAGACTGTTCTACATTGAAGGCTTTGAAGAATGCTTCTTCAGGGCTAGCTTCTTTTCTAAGTTCCAGTAGGTAGTTCTTTAGCGCTCCGTATCCGTGTTCTTTAACTAGTAACCTTGAGACAAAGAGGCTCTGAGCGTAGGCTACAGGCACTACTGATCTATCTAAAGTGGTAAAGCCATTCCTTAAATCTTTGAGAGGAATTGCATCGTTGTTTTTGATCCATTTTCTCAGCGATGGTCCTAGTAGAGAGTTGGGCTTACCCTCGATAAGTTGAGCAAGTCCTTCGTCCATCCAAGCTGGGCAGCGGTGTCGAGTTACTTCGGCGAGAAATGCATGCACATATTCATGGCGCACAGCATTATTTAAATCGTCTATATCTTTTAGATTGCTCTCAGATAGTGGGATGCTAATTTCACCTCGGTAGTACATTGCATTCGTCCAACTCGGAGCCCCAGTTTGCTCACTAAACTCTGCAGGGGTTAGGAATCTGAGAGTAACTTTTTGGGTTGGATGAAGCTCAAAGGTTTTAGTCAACTCTTCGAAAGTTTGGTTTAAGGTATCTAGCGCACCTTTTGCTAAAGTTTTGTTGTCGAGTTTTTTGTATGAGTCGTAAGAACTCGTATTGGAGTCGATATGTAGGGTAAACCTTGGGGTGTCGAAAATTTCAACATCGTTGCCGCGAGAGGAACGCTCAGCACTTACACCTGAAGACAGCACGAGACCGAAGCCTAAGAATATTATATAAAATATTTGATTGAGTTTTTTCTTATTATTCACTTTTAGTAGCTCTTGTTTAAATATTTGGAACCAAACGCGACCTAGGCCTCAAATTTGGCTTCGAATTGGTTAGTCCCCTGGTTTCCTAGTTGATTAGTGTTCTTTAAGGCTTGAACTCGATCTAATTCGCTCTTCGTTCTTGCTCTAAATTAAATATCGACCAAAAAGCACATAAACTTATGTATAAATATTATTTAGTATTTAGATATTGAAAAGCCACATATCTAGTTGAAATTACTATGTTTGTTGCTAATATGGTGAGGTTCTAAGTACTTTGGGGGTTTGTTTTGTTGTGAAAGGGGGGATATAGTGTCGGCCAAAGATTTCACCTTTGAGTGGGGAATTCGTCAACTTGGGCTCTCTTTGGCCTTTGTGAGCTCCGCTATTTTGAAAGATTCATTGTTAATGAAATAACTAAACGTAACCACGTGTGAGAGGTTTAAAATGACTCCTAGAGTAAGAGAGATTTTGAGTTGGTATAGAACGGAGAATACTGGTGTTTTAACCAATATAAGCCGTCTCCTTTGTTCTGGCAATTTAGCAGGGACCGGAAAGCTCGTTATATTACCCGTAGACCAGGGTTTCGAGCATGGACCAGCTAGAAGTTTTGCGGTCAATAGCGCTGGGTATGATCCAACATATCATTTTGAGTTAGCGAAAGAAGCAGGTTGTAACGCCTATGCAGCTCCCCTTGGTTTTCTAGCAGCGGGTGCAGCTGACTATGCGGGTGAGGTGCCATTGATTTTAAAATTGAATAATTCTGACTCACTTTATTCTGGAGATGATCCTTATCCAGCAATTACTGGAAGTGTTGATGAGGCTCTCCGCTTGGGTTGTTCAGCTATTGGCTTTACCATCTATCCGGGTTCAGCCTTAAGGGGTGAAATGTATGGAGAGCTGCGGGAGATTTTTGAAGAAGCTCGATCAAAAGGTTTAGCAACTGTTCTTTGGTCTTATCCACGTGGTTCTGGAATTTCCAAAGAAGGTGAAACGGCAATAGACGTTGTTGCTTATGCAGCTCAAATTGCAGCCCAGTTAGGAGCTCATATTATTAAAGTTAAGCCTCCGACCGAGTATATCGAACAGGCGGCAGCGAAGAAGGTTTACGAAAAGCAGGGCATTGGAATTGGGACCTTGGCCGAGAGAATAGGTCATGTGGTTGACAGTGCGTTTTCGGGTCGGCGAATTGTGATTTTTTCTGGTGGAGCCGCAAAGGGAGAAGATGCGGTTTTAGACGAGATACGTGGGATTGCTGCTGGGGGTGGATTCGGATCTATTGTCGGCCGAAATGCATTCCAGCGTTCCAAAGAGGATGCGATTAGTTTGTTGGCTCAGATTCAGAACATTTATAGGGAAGCTGCCTAGTTAACTTAGAAATTCTATGAACGGTGAAACTACAGCTTCAGAACTAAGGGATCGTCTAGATTCCGGAGAGCGAATATATCTTCTTGATGTTCGAGAAGATATAGAGGTGGCAGAGGGGATTATTTCGGGTGCCCATCATTTTGCTATGTCGAGACTTTCGTTTTAGAGTAGTGAGTTGATTACTCAACTTAGATCTGTTGAATCGCCGATTGTAGTATATTTTAAAAT
>CALKYB010000265.1 GCA_938003565.1 uncultured bacterium | reverse complement strand
ATAGTTTGAAAATAGGGCGCCACAACATGTTCATTCAAAGTAGGCACTTTATCCTTCACCATCGCCGCTTGCTGCAAGGCGGTATTAAACCACTGCAGGCGACCAAAAAAGAAAAAGCCCGACAATAATAAGAAACCACTAACAACAACCCAAGCAAGCGGTGTTCTAAAGCATGAAAGAAATTCTCTCTTTGCAAGTGTTAAAGATCGTCTCAAGACTTATCTCCAATCTGCTCTTCAGACACATAACCTGATGCAATCGCACCCATATACTTTATTTCCAATGTTTCGTGATCACTCGTTTCATCTATCTGCTCCTCGGCCACAACTCGACCGTCGGCGATAATCACTGCTCTGCTGCAAGTAGCAGTTACTTCTGGCAAAGTATGAGTGCTCAAGATAACTGTATGCTCCTCTCCTAGCTCTTTAATCAGAGCGCGAATTTCTATAATTTGTGAGGGATCAAGCCCACTAGTTGGCTCATCAAGAATAATAACCTCTGGACTATGAACGATGGCCTGAGCAAGACCGACTCTCTGCCGAAATCCTTTGGAAAGCACAGAACATAATCGATGGGCAACATCCTCAAGCAAACAGCGATGCATCACCCGAGCAATTGCTTCTCGTGCTGATACCCTATCCATGGATCGAAGCTGAGTAATAAAATTGAGATATTCTAAAACTGTCATCTCCGGATAAAGAGGTGGTGTCTCAGGTAGATAACCAATATTCTCTCTTACTCGATCGGAGTCTGTAATTATACTGTATCCTGCTACATCTGCATTACCACCATCAGGAGCAAGATAAGTGGTAAGCATTCTCATAGTCGTAGTCTTACCTGCACCATTTGGACCAAGAAGCCCCACGACTTCCCCCGAGCCGATATCTAAAGAAAGACCCCGAACTGCTTCGATATCACCAAATTTTTTGACCAGGTTGTGAGCTTTAATCATCTAATTGGTATGACAGAGAATATTGACAATAAATTTTCATAAAACGACCCGAACCAAACACTCAATTTGACAGCATAGCAAATTGTACAATTCGTCTGTATAGTCCAGACTAAATAGTCCCGAAAAATTATCTTCACTATGTTAGGCCCAGTGGTATAAATGTCAATTCTTGATGAAATTATTCAACAAAAGCGAATAGAAATCGTCCGCCTCAAAGATAACACTCTAGATATAGAAGAATTATCTAGATTCGCTAATGCCCCCAGAAGCTTTGTTAAGACTTTTTTGAACTCGCCTACCCCAAGAATTATCGCGGAGGTGAAAAAGGCATCTCCCTCCAAAGGGCTAATTAGGTCGGATTTTGAGCCAAATAAGATTGCTCAACTTTACGAAAGCACTGGAGCTACCGCGATTTCAGTACTTACTGACGAAAAATTCTTTCAAGGTAAGCTATCCTACTTAACTGAAATTAAGAAAATGGTGGACCTCCCCCTTCTTAGAAAAGATTTTATTATAGATGAACTCCAGATCGTTGAAGCAAAAGGAGCTGGAGCGGATGCTGTTTTACTAATTGCCGCGGTCTTAAGCGAGGAGAGGCTAAACTCTCTTCTAGCAAAAAGTCTGGAACTAAAATTAGATGTTCTGCTAGAAGTTCATAGTAGCGAAGAACTGAAGTCGTCTCTTAAAGTTCTCGAAAACTGCAAATTTGAAAATCTCTCCGAACATATACTTTTAGGAATAAACAACAGAGATTTAAATACTTTCGAAACAGACATATCGACCACAGTAGATTTATTGAGAATCTTTGAAGATCAAATTAGATCCCTGGGTATATCAGTTATCTCGGAATCGGGTATATTTGGGCAAAAGGACATAGAACTCCTGGAGGTAAGTGGCGCCGCTGGGTTTCTTATTGGCGAAGCTCTAATGAGAGACGAAAGCTTGCTTGGCCAACTAACCCAAAGTAAGTAGCATAAGCATTTTAAGATTAGACTCTGACTATTTGTATAATGACAGTCCAAAGTAAAAATTCAAGAGAAAGCTCAGAAAACTATAGTGCAGACGAGTTTGGCTACTATGGCGAGTATGGCGGTCGCTACGCCCCTGAAGTTCTGATTCCCGCTTTAGAAGAATTAGAAAATGTTTTCATTGAGGCCAAAAGTGATGCTTCCTTTCTTTCAGATTTAGAAAGTGCTCAGAAAAACTACATTGGCAGGCCAACCCCACTGACATTTTTAGAAAACTTAAGCTCCAAGTTAGGTGGCGCAAAGATTTACTTAAAAAATGAAGGACTGGCTCATACTGGAGCCCATAAAATTAATCACTGTGTAGGACAGATTCTTCTAGCGAAAAGAATGGGCAAGAAACGAATCATAGCTGAAACCGGAGCTGGTCAGCACGGCCTGGCTACAGCCTCAGTTTGTGCACGTTTCGGGATGGATTGCCATGTTTACATGGGAGCCCGTGATGCAGATCGACAAAGACCAAATGTTTTTTGGATGGAAACCCTGGGCGCTCAAGTTATTCCTGTTGAACACGGAGGAAAGAGGCTTAAAGATGCAGTAAACGCTGCAATCAAAGATTGGATTACCAACGTAAGAGACTCCCACTATTTGCTTGGCTCTTGCCTTGGTCCTCATCCTTTTCCTGAAATCAATCGTTATTTTCAAGAAGTAGTTGGAAGAGAGATTCGCCAGCAAACCCAAACCCACGAAGGTAAATCTCCTGACTATATTATTGCCTGCGTGGGTGGAGGAAGTAATGCAATTGGAGCTTTTAGTGAATTCCTAGCCGAAGAGTCCGTTGGTTTAATAGGGGTTGAGGCTGGCGGGGAAGGTGAAGAGCTGGGCAGTCACGCGGCAAGATTCCAAGGTGGAAGGATAGGTGTGGTTGAAGGCTATAAATCTTACTGGCTACAAAATTCGGATGGACAGATTGCCGACACTTCGAGTATCTCAGCTGGTTTAGACTATGCTGGTATCGGTCCTCTCCATGCACTTCTCCACGATAAAAAACGAGTCCGCTACACTTCAGCTACAGATATTGAAGTTTTAGAGGCAGTAAAGACCCTAGCCCAAACCGAGGGGATTTTGTCGGCCTTAGAATCAGCTCACGCACTTGTTGAGGCAATTAAGCTAGCGCCTACTCTGGACAAGTCCAAGGTAATTGTCGTTAATCTCTCAGGAAGGGGCGAGAAGGATTTGTTTATCCTAGGCCGACATCTCTCTAGCGACTCTTTTCGTGAGTTTGTAGCTCGTTATGCTGATGAACTAAAGGAGCTGTAGTGGGAACTAAACTTGAAAAAAGTTTGAGTAAACTTAGTAGCTCAAAAAGACCTCTTTTAATGACCCATGTTGTGGTCGGATACCCCAGCTTGGAGGAAAGTATCGAGTTGGTTCAAGTTATGGCTGATGCTGGTGCGGCATTTGTCGAATTGCAAATACCTTTTTCAGACCCTATTGCAGACGGACCGACTATCATGGGGGCCTGCGAAGAAGCGATAAAACGGGGCACCACCCCGGCTGACTGCATGAAGGCGATTGAAACGCTATCTAGCAAGGTTGAGATACCCCTTCTCTTCATGAGCTATTATAATATGGTCCTAAACTTTCCGAACTTCGTAGATTCAGCTAAGTCCGCTGGCTGTGAAGGTCTAATCGTGCCGGATATTAGCCCTGGCGAGTCAAAAGACTCTTTTTTTGAAGAATGTAAACATCACAAACTACCTGTGGTACCCCTGGTTTCACCAGTAACCTCAGAAGAGAGGATGGGTAAAATAGCTTCTCATTCTAAACTGGCTCCATTTGTCTACTGTGTCTCTACTACAGGAACAACTGGGGCTAGGGATAAATTACCGGCAGAGCTGCCGCAGTACTTAGAGAAGGTTAAGAGTAATTTTAACCTACCTCGAGCACTCGGATTTGGAATTTCTGAGCCCAAACACATCGATTCCCTTGAAAATCATGCAGAAATTGCCATAGTGGGAAGCGCCGTTATTGATTTAATTGCTAAAAGCAAAAATCCTAAAAAGGATTTAGAGGCTTTTATACTGTCCTTAGTCGGTTAAACCCATCCACTTAAGTCTTTGAAATTACTTTGTTTGTCGTTTTTAAAACCCGGTAAATACCTTCATTTATTTGTAAAAATCTTTTTCTGAAGCAAATTAGTAGGGAATCGTGATTAGCAACCAGTAGGGGTCTTTTGACCCAATTTTAAACTGTTTGGGATCTAATCATGAAAAACAACAAAACAATCTTCCTTTTATTCTTGTGCTTATCTATTTCTAGCCTAGCTCAAGCACAGTCTAGGCCGAACTGCTCTTCATCCGTAGTTGATAACGATGGAGATGGATGGGGATACGAAAACGGAAGATCATGCCTTATTACAAGCAATTCTAATTCAGGTTCGTATCCAACCTGCTCATCAGCCATTCAAGACAATGACGGCGATGGTTGGGGATATGAGAACGGAAGATCATGCAAATTTGATGGCGGTTCAGACTCAAACCAGAACACTAGCTCACACCCTTCCTGCTCGTCAGCCATTCAAGACGATAATGGCGATGGATGGGGATATGAAAACGGTAAGTCTTGCAAATTTGACGGCGACGAACCCCCAGTCGGCTATGCCACTGGAAGTCCAGTAGCTCGACATGGCCAACTTTCTGTTTGTAGACAAAACGGCTTCTACTCAATCTGCAACCAGTTTGGACAACAGGTTCAACTCACAGGAATGAGTTCGCACGGAATTCAATGGTCCGGTTGGGATTCGAATGAGGTCACACATGACCGAGATGGTTGTTTGACTGAGAAGTCGATGGATCTTCTAGCCAATACTTGGAAAACCGATATTATAAGAATAGCGATGTATGCCGATTGGAGGGGTTACAAGAGCGACCCTGAAGGGTTTATCAATCATGTAAACAAAATTATCGATGAAGCTACAGAAAGAGGTATGTATGCCCTAGTAGACTTTCATATTCTTTCAGACGGTAATCAAGGAATATCTGGAAACCCTCTTCACTACTTAAGTGATGCAAAGTACTTCTTCAGAAGAATTGTTCAGCGGAACAAGAACAAAAACAATGTTCTTTACGAGATTGCCAACGAGCCTCAAGGAAGCAATCTAACATGGGCTGACATTAGAAGTTACGGAGATGATGTTGTTGCAGAAATTCGTAGTCATGAAAACCCAAGTAATCCAGCTATTGTTATTGTTGGAACTAACGGCTGGTCTAGTTTTGGAATGGCAAATAACGGATCTCACATGGACATAGTTAATGATCCGGTTACTGACTCGGCTAACAATTTAATGTATGCATTTCACTTTTATGCAAATGACCCGAGTCACTACAATGCACGATTCAATAGCAGTCTGGGTAGGGATATTAGCTACAAGGATGCCTTAAACGAAGCTGCTAGTTTAATTCCTGTATTTGTTACAGAATGGGGAACCCAACACGCTTCTGGGGGTGGTAGTAATAACTTCTCTAGAGCTCAAGAGTTCGTTGATGTAATGAAAAACAAAAAAATCAGTTGGGCTATGTGGAATTTTTCAGACACCGACGAAGAAAGTGCTGTTTGGGAAAGTTCTTCCTTCTGTAGTCGAGATACCGACTGGACGAACACCAACAACCTAAGCGCAACAGGTCGCTACATTAAAGGGGTTTTTGATAGTCAATAATCATAAGCACCTTAAGAAAAAGGGCCACAAATGTGGCCCTTTTTTTATTCTAAATACTCAAACCAAATTCATAGTGGCTTCAGAATATTTTAACCACTAAGTGTAAACCCATATCTTTGGCTCATAAGGGGTTCATTACTCAAAAAAACATCGCCAAGCTTAAGTCCCTAAAACTACTGAAGTAATTATATTTTACCCACCTCCAAAGTTTACATTATTCATCCCAAGTTTGTACATCTCTGTGACAACTTCATCTTCAAAATCAGAGATAATTCTATTCATGTTCGGCTAGTTCAACCGAACAAGAAATTTAAATTTGGCTAACGAGTTTAACTTAAAAGTCTTTGAATAGGAGAAAATATTATGACTGTCTGTGTAAGTGACCAAGAACTAGTAAAGAATCTATGCATGGG
>CALKYB010000264.1 GCA_938003565.1 uncultured bacterium | reverse complement strand
TTTTTGAACGAAACTAAGGTTGGCTGCTGTCTTTAGGAATTTAAGTTGAATCCAAGAGTGCTTATGATATTTAATGAATCGTATTTGAAACCTGGTTAGTTTTTAGCTACATTTAGAGACTAAAATTTTTGTCATAAAGAGTAGATGGAAACTTTTGTCCTTTTTTAAAAATTCTTGCAGTTTTTAAAATGGCAAAAGACCTCCCAAGCAGGCTTGAGTTGTTGTTTCAATTCAGTCCTGCTTATTTCCGCAGGTTTTATCAGCTGTTTCCGGAGAACTCAATGAACTCATTTCCAGTGCTCTCATTTGTTGGCGTTGTGGGATACATCTCGCAAATCATACCTTTTAGATACTATTATAGATGTTTGGTGGGATGGGCTTTTGAGTCGAAATCCCAGCACGAAAAGCCTCAATTCCACCAAGAGCTTTTGGAAAGGTTCGAAGAACCTTGGGTGCTCAATCGTAGCGATGTAATATTTGCTCTCGGATTATTTACGGCATTGTTAATTTTTCCTGGAGATGTATTTGAAGTTGGTTGGTTCCTATTCTATGGTTTAATAGTTAAAATAGCGATGAGACTTTTTCGGGAAAGACAGCATCTCAGAGAGAGTATTCTTAACTTTAGCTTTCCGTTAGGAATACTTCCATCCATATTTATGTCACTTCTTGTAATTGTTGTTCTTGTTCCGTTCTATCATTCCACTGAGAAAAATTTTGTAATTCAAAGTGCTGCTGAAAGGACTTCTGATACTGAGCAATGGTTTGGAGCCGAAAGCCTGTATGTCCGGAATTCGCTTTGCGATTCCGACGATGAGGACATTGATCCAATTGATAAAGTAATTGCTTTTGGTGTCGAGTACCTTGGTACAAATTATCAACTTCCGATTTTACATTGCAATGATCCCGTGGCTGCAAGACTATTGAGCGAGAAAGCACGCTTTAAAAGCCTTACGAGGAAATTATTGTTTAGGGTTTCCAGCTCAGCAAAGAGGACGATGGTGTTTACTTCTGGAGAGCTTTCCTTAGAGAAAATTTAGGTCTGCAGTGGGACATAGGTTTAAACTGTTTGTTCGGCTGTGTGAGAAGGATAAATATTAGGTTTTGGAGGCTTTTGTTATTATTTACCACTTCTTGGAGAGTCTTGTTGTTGAGATTTACCGAACACGAGAATCTTCCTCAGAGATTTTATCTTAATATTCTAGGTAGTTAAATTATTTTCAATTGGATAGAAGTCTATTAATACGCAGAAAACCGTCGTCAGTCCGGTAGATTTTAATTATCACGAATGTTAAGTTAATTACTAGCAAATAGCTCTCTTCCAACCTCGAATTCGGTAGTCTAATCGTTTTGTCATTTGTCTATGATTCATTTCGCATGAATCATCGCTAAATGACAGAAGTCTAAGATATTAAATTAGGAGGTTTTCTGTAGAAGCAGTTCCTAGAGTCGAGTTTTAACTAGATTCTAGGACTTGCTTCTATATTAAAGGCCAAGGAGAAAATCCTAGTGTTCTCGATTACCTTCAACCCACTAACCATAATTTTAACTCTCATGGCATCGGCTCCTCTTAGAGCCAAGTTCCACGCTTTTCGCGCGGTATTGGGCTGGTTCGGCGGAGATATTCGTGGCCTTTCAGCTTTTGCAAACAGATTGGCGAGAGATAAAGAGACTCAGCTTACTGAGGAAGTGTATTGGCAATGGGCAGTTTGGATTGCATTAACTTTAGCTACAGTTCATGGGTTTGCCGATAGTTTTATAACGGCGCTGGATATTGTTCTAATATTTAGTCTACTCGTAATAGCTAGCAGTGTATTTAAGTTCTACAACTTGGTTAGTGAAAGTGAAAAACTAACCAAAGCTGGTCATGCTAAATTGATGATAGCGGTATTTTGTTGGTTAATTCTACTTGGATTATTTGAGTTAGCAAAACTCATTCGACTTAAAAGACTGATTTTTTTACTTGCAGGCATGTTTGATTTTCATGTGCCGGGACCAAGTTCTGAATCTGTGGACAAAGGGAAGTATCGATCAATGGGTAGAAAGGCCATTGAGTTGGGATACGTGTTTCTATTTTTGGCTGTTATGCCGGTTGTTTTAATAGTTATACTTGGGGAGATTTATCTCTTTCTGAATGAGGATAGCTATATGCTAGTCAGATTACCATTTTTAAGATGAAGCTACGGCGCAGTCATTTAAGGAGGTTTTTCGAAAACGTTTTAACTAGTAAATATCTAAAATCTTCTGTCATTAACTTTCATTGCGCTAGGCTTATGTAGTTACTAGCTTTTGCTGATTTTTTCGTACAGATCTCTCGTCCCCCTCCAGTTCAAAATTGACCGGTATACCCATCTTAAAATATGGATGAGAAGCGCAGCTTCGCAAGAAAAGCTAGTAGAGCTTGGTAAATCCGCTTTATTTTGTATTTTCTAGCGGACTTGAAGCATATTGGAGGCTCAGTATACTTGTCTGATGGCAATGCTGACGCACTGCCTATACCCATCTAATTGAAAGGTCGTCTATACTGAATTTTATACTAGGATCGGAATATCGCAAGTCTAATATCTAACTATTACAGTGGTTTACCATGTGGTCCGCATTTGCCCTGATTTCCCCACTTGAGATCATAACTTAGAATAGTGGGACAGTTCATTTACATTCTTAAGATTCAATTTGAATCCTCTTATGGGTAGCTCGTAGTATGTTTTTTAATCGCTAAATGCGATTTTTGGGTTACTGCACACCACTCTTATCTTTCAACTAAAATAAGGAGAATCCATGTCTTTTCGAGACAATGGTAACCCCATTCTAACTCCCGGACATTTTGGCCCAATTACTGGTGCTGGTCGCATGACCCGACTCGGCACATACATATGGTTGCTGGCTTTGTTCAGCATAGTCCTATGTACCGGACTGTACACTGCAAAGACCTTTTTCGCTGTCTACCAAGACGCGGGAATAGACCTCACCCGGATTGAGAGAATAAAGAATCCGGAGAACGAGAAGCGGAATATCACTGTTTACCGCATAGATGGTAATGGCGGGGAATACAAGATTAAGGGGGAAGTGGAGTATAGCTATATTCCTATGCCCGAGGTAGCAAACGGAAAGTTGAAGACCGTTGTATTGGTTGGATGCTTGGTGGGCTTTGGGATTGCAATGTTTATCATCTTCAATCCAAAATATGCGCGGCTATGCTCACCAGTTTATGCTTTTTCTGAAGGGATAGCGCTTGGGGGAGTCTCTGCCTGGTATGAGATGATTGATCCAGGTATTGCTTTGACCGCTCTAGTTGCATCCGTCTCTATTTTTGGGTTGATGTATATTTGCTTTGCATTGAAACTCCTGAGGCCGACGGCTAAGTCAACCCAAGTAGTTATTTTCGCCATGTTTGGTCTTCTTTTGTTATATATTGCCGACCTTTTTGTCCCGGGGGGCTTTGATATAGTGAGAGGCTATGGACTAGGCGCTATTGTTGTATCGATTGTAGCTTGTGGGCTAGCTTCCTGGAATTTTGTAATTGACTTTGATGTCATTGAAGAGGGAATTGAGTATCAGGCCCCAAAGTACATGGAGGCCTATGCAGCTTTTGGTGTAATGTTAACCTTCGTTTGGCTTTACCTTGAGCTATTGAGACTTTTCTTTATATCTAAAGAGAGAAGAAGATAGTCAGAGATAGAGAAAAGAATAATTAAATTTGTTTTATTGATGCGAGCTTCCCTACCTTAAATAAAATCTATCTAACTCTTATAAATAGTAGAGCCAATTACGCCGAAAATGCAGAGAACACCACAGAGCATAAAAAGGAATCCTATGACTTTTGGTATTCTATGGTTTGTTTTTTCGGAAAACAATTTTGCAATTCCAGGTCTGAAGCGAATTATGTTCCACTTATATGGTGTGAAAAATGCATACGCACCAAAAATAAATATTCCACCACATATTATAATAGCTTCTAACATCACTTACACCAAAAATTTTTAAAATTCACTTCAAACTATTCTCTAGTTACTGCGAGAGTATAAATTGTCTAACTCGCTCACGCACTGCGTATACCTATCTAGTTGAAAGGTCGTCTATACCAAAATTTATACTAGGATGGGTATAAACATCTTACTGAATAACATTGACGATTTCGATGTTTTCCAACCCGTCGGTTTTCAATGCCC
>CALKYB010000263.1 GCA_938003565.1 uncultured bacterium | reverse complement strand
AAATTTCTTAGTAGCTCCCCTTAGTTCTTTCTTGCTAACCAAGAGAAGTGGTCTTCGTAGCGGATAGCTTTTGTTTTTAACAGTAGCACTTGAAGCATCAACCGTATCCAAACTAAGAAGCTTCAGTTTTCCAGACCTTTTTTTTTCATACTCCGCAGTGCCAATCGAAAGGTAAACAATTGCATTTTTGTTTCCTTCTATTAGCTTTACACATTGTTGATTCTCTCCAGCAATCACACTGGCTTTCGTCGTTCCGGCTTCGATTTCTAGAAACTTATCGACTAAGTCTTTTTCTGAGCGACCTTTGGCACGATCGATAACTGTTATCGTAGCATCTGCTCCTCCCAGATCTCTCCAGTTTGAGATTTCTCCCAGATATATTTTCCTGGCTTGATCTTTTGAGAGGTTTCTTAGTGGATTATCTTTATGAACAACAAAAGCGACTCCGTCGTAGGCAACTACATGACTTTTGGTGTTGCTACGTTCTTTTTTGTAGAGAGATCTTGAAGACATGCCTAAATCAACAAGGCCCCGTTGTACATCAGCAATGCCTCTAGAGGAACCGCCAGTTTGCACATCTACCCTAAGACCCGGATTTTTCTTCTCTAGGAGCTTTGCAATTTCTGAAGCAAGCGGAGCTAAAGTGCTTGAGCCACTTAGAGATAGTTTGAGATCTTCAGCTTGAGATGTTGGTAGGACAAGGAAAAATGAAGTTAGGATTGTAGTTAGAAGATTTGTTGTTAAAGTTGGCAAAAATTCAATTAGTTTAGACATCAGAATATGGTCAAAGAGTTAATCCTTCTCTTTTTCTCGTTCCTTAAGAGTTTTATTAAATCGCCATCTTTTGTAAATGACAAAAAAAGTTACAAGAGTACATAAACTAAGGATGTAAATTTGAAAATACCAAAACAAAGTGTATTTTTCTGTAGGAAAGAGTTCTTTAAGCCAATACAAAGTTATCATCAGCACAAACCACCAAGGACCGAGATGGGGCTCGTTTTCCTCTGGATTTGAGTAATCGTAAACTTGCGGATCTTCTGACATTTTTTCTAACTTACGCTGTTAATTTTCAAAACTACGACTTTAAGTCTTTCTCTTACTTCAATCAAACTTTGCTAGTAGAGAGAAAGCCTTATTGACTCTAGTAGTGACGGCAATTTACTTCAATAAAAAACAATAAGTGTTGTTTTCTCAAAGTTCAACACAGCTACTTTTTCTTGGCGATAGCCTTTACTACCGCTTTTCCATCTTTCATTACTATTTTATAGCTTAGTTTTTTCACACCTTTCTTTTTAAGAGCTTGGGCTTGGTTAACGAGGGAGCGTTTAAAAGCCCCGTAATCGATATTGTCAGCATTTCCTCCTGACTTTTTAATTGCATTCTCGTAACTATCAAAAAGCTGTTTAAACCCCTTTTCTGCTGCGCCAGATGCTGTTGCAGCCCTTTTCGCCTCTTTCATCTCCTTCTGTCGTAGCTCAGCTTTAAATACGTCCCTTGAGTATCTACCTTCTCGTGCCTTTAGTGTTCGAACCCAGTAGGTATCATAGGTTTGGTATCTGGTTATTAGTTGTCTTAGACGAAAGGAGTGAGTCACTTGTTTAAAAGGAGCAGCTAGAAGATCTTTTTTCATCTTCTTTACTTCAGCGTGCTCCTTATCGGGTGGAAAAACAATGATATCTAGAAAGTATTGCTCGTAGGTGACTTTTAGGGCTTCGATTTTTCGCTCGAAAAGATCCAACCTCAGGTCAAGCGTACGACGGTTGGCAGCTGCACTCTGTTGGGCGAGCTTGTCCTTCCTTAAATTCTTACGCTTATCCTTGTCTTCTGCCATTACAACTCTTTTTCCGTTGATTTATGTTTTGGCGCCAAAAAAGTTTTCCAGTTAAGTTCTTTAAAAGAACTTTTCAGTAAACCTTCCAGAGCCGTGTAACTAGGTTGATTTAAAAGTTTTTTCCCAGTCTTGAGATGAGATTTATCTCTTTTAAGGTGTAATTTTTTATCAAAACCGACTAAAATAATAACAATAAGGTGTAAGATCCTTTTGGCTTATTCAGGCCGTAGGTATTTAGTAGTTTGTATAAATTAAAGTTTTTATAGTGTTTAGAGTTGTTTGGGAGCCTGAAACTGATTTGTAGTCCCAAGATTACCATTGCTGCAAAATAGAGCATTTCTTGACTAATTTCTTGTTTAATTATAGTAAAGGGGTAGGAAATTCTTCCTTTGTGCTGTAGTTTCTTGTGGATTACCGAATTAAATTCCGAATATAACGCAATTTTTTCAACCAATGAATCGTATGAATTTTCAGGCAATTATCCTCGCCGCTGGTCAGGGCACGAGAATGCGCTCTAAGTTACCAAAAGTACTGCACAAAGTTTGTGGGCAGACTTTAATTCATAGATCAATTCTAGCCGTTAAGTCTGCTGGAGTAGGGCTAGTTACTGTAGTGGTTGGTACTGGCAGAAATCTAGTTGAGGCGGAGATTGCTAGACATGGGTTTTCCGGAGTTGATTCAGCCCATCAAGTAAGTCAGCTTGGAACAGGGGATGCTGCCAAGGCTGCCTTGCCGCAAGTTAAAAGTAAAAATCTTATTATCCTCCCAGGGGATGTCCCACTTCTCAGCGCCACTGACATTTCTCAGGCGATTGAATTATATAATTCTCAAGGACCCGATTTACTTTTTATTTCTTTTAAGCCCGAAGAAGTACATGGTTTTGGACGAGTCGTTCGAAACGAGTCAGGGGAAGTTCAGTCAATTTGTGAGGAAAAAGATTGCTCAGCAGAGCAAAAGAAAATCAGGGAGGTTAATGCAGGAATTTATATTTGCAGCAAAACTTTCCTGGTTGATGCACTTGAGTCTCTAAACACCGATAATGCTCAAGGGGAATTTTACCTTACGGATATTGTTTCCTATGCCAAAGCAACTGGTAAGAAGATCGAAGCCTTTTGTGCTCCATCTCCACTCTCACTGGCTGGGGCGAACTCTAGAAAAGATCTTAGTGTCTTGGAAGCTATAAGGCGCCGGCAGATAGTAGAGGAGCTCATGGATAAGGGAGTTGGTTTTGAGGACTCAAATCAGGTCTATATTGATGAAGGAGTGGTGATTGAGCCAGAGTGTTTTATTGGTGCGGGAACTAGGCTGCAAGGTGAAACAACTTTAGCAGAAGGAGTTCAGGTTGAAGGTGAAACTTTAATTAGGAATACCAAAATTGGCTCAGGGACTCATGTGAAATTAGGTTCTGTTTTTGAAGAGTCCGAGATTGGTAAAGATTGTTCAGTGGGGCCTTTTGCTCATTTGCGACCAGGAAGTAAGCTAGGTAATAATGTAAAGGTAGGTAACTTCGTCGAAACTAAAAAAACTATTCTTCATGACGGAGTAAAGGCTGGCCACGTGAGTTACTTAGGAGATGCTGAGATTCACCCTGAGGCTAATATTGGGGCTGGCACTATTATATGCAACTACGATGGAAAAAATAAGCATCAAACAGTCATAGGAAAAGGAGCCTTTATTGGTAGTAATAGTTGTTTGGTGGCGCCGGTAAAAATTGGAGATGATGCCTATATTGGGGCTGGTTCGACTATTACAAAGAAGGTTCCTGATAGAGCCTTAGGGCTTGGCAGGGCTCGACAAACCAATAAAGACGACTGGAGTAAGTAGTCAGTGTTTTACTCTATTTGCCAAAATTTTTAAAAGTTTATTAGGAGAAAAAGCTTGTGTGCGGAATTGTTGGATACTTAGGACCAAGAAAAGCGGTGCCGATATTGGTAAATGGCCTAGAGAAGCTTGAGTATAGAGGCTACGACTCTGCTGGAGTTGCTACAATTGCAACTGATGGATTTGAAGTTTTTAGAAGTCAGGGAAAGCTTGAGAATTTAAAAGAAATTCTTAGAGAGAATAATCTTCTTACTGGCGAGCCAAATGAGAAGAATTGCCAAAACACAATTGGTATAGGCCACACCCGGTGGGCCACTCACGGCAAACCTTCCACAATTAACGCGCATCCTCATGTTGCTGGAGATGTTTGTGTTGTGCATAACGGTATAATTGAGAATTTTAGTTCACTTCGAGAGAAATTAGAAGCGACTGGTTGTAGTATTGTTTCAGAGACAGATTCTGAAATAGCGGCTCATCTAATTAATTTTCATTTAGATAAAACGGGTGACCTTTTTCAAGCAGTTAAGGATGCTATTGCAGAGCTCGAGGGTAGTTATGCTTTGGTGGTAATGTCTAGAAATGACCCTTATACCTTAATCGTTGCTAAGAATGCCACTCCTGTAATTCTGGGAATTTCAGATGGGGAGGCCTATGTAGCATCCGATATTCCAGCGATTCTCGACTACACTAGAAAGGTGATTATTCTTGAGGATGGAGATCTTGCTCGAGTTAGAATTGATGGCATTACAGTTGAGCATGAAGGAGTTGAAACCCTTCGCGAAGTAACTAACATTACCTGGGATCCAATTACTGCTGAGAAAGGTGGTTTTAAACATTTCATGCTCAAAGAAATATACGAGCAGCCTCAAACAGTAGCTGAAACTTTTCGAGGAAGAATAGATCGACACACAGGGAATATATTTTTTGATGATGTCAGCTTTACAGATGAGGACTATCAAGACATTGACAGAGTGACCATTGTAGCTTGCGGCACAGCCTGGCACGCAGCTTTGGTTATGAAGTTTTACCTTGAGAGGTATGCTGGAGTTCCAGTTGAGGTAGACTATGGATCCGAGTATCGCTATCGACCGCAGCTTGGGAACAAGAAGAATCTTTTTATTGTAATTAGTCAGTCTGGAGAAACAGCTGATTCTCTTGGTTCGCTAAATCTTGCAGTAGAGAGTGGATGCCGAACTTTGGCTATTTGTAATGTAGTCTCTTCATCTATTGCTAGAAAGGCGGGAAATGTTCTTTACACGCATGCCGGCCCAGAAATTAGTGTAGCCTCTACCAAAGCTTTTACAGCTCAGGTAACAGCTGCGTTCCTTTTCTCTTTGAAAATGGGACTCGCTCGTGGCTGTTTGAGTAAAGCGGAGGCTCTGCAAGCTGAGGAAGAGTTGTCTCAGTTGCCGGCTCAAATTACTAAAGCAATTGAGTTTGATAAGACTTTAGAGAAGATAGCTAGAAAGTATGGCAAGGCCGAGCATTTTATGTTTCTTGGTCGTGGCTCACTTTATCCGATTGCTTTGGAAGGAGCGCTGAAGCTAAAAGAGATTTCTTATCTTCATGCTGAAGGATACCCTGCGGGTGAGATGAAGCATGGTCCTATTTCTTTGATTACTGAGGAAACACCGGTTCTTGTTGTTTTTGGCCATGATGGGCTTAATTATGAGAAAGCGATGTCGAATCTCAAAGAGGTAGAGAGTCGTGGTGGGCGAATTATCGCCATTACAGACTATGCCGAGCCAGTATTAAAAGACTTAGCCTGGGAGACTGTAGAGGTTGGAGAAATCGCCCCATCGATGTTGCCAATTGTTTTAACTGTGCCTTTACAGCTATTTGCCTACCATGTGGCGGTATATAAAGGCACTGATGTTGACCAGCCTAGAAATCTTGCTAAAAGTGTGACCGTAGAATAGCAGTCGTTTAGGAAATATTGTGTCAGACAAAAAAAAGGATTCGGCCAAAGTGTCTAAAGTAGAGTCTAGAGTAAAATCCTTAAGTGATAGAATTGATAGAAAAGTCAAAAGCGTTAATCCGCTTGGCATGAGAGTTTTGGTGCGACTTTCTAAAGAAGACAATCAAACTGATGCAGGACTCTTTCTTCCTGAAGGTGCTAAAGACGATCACGCCGAGTCTGTTCTTGCTGAGGTGATTGAGGTTGCTTCGGCGCTTGATGAGGACACTGAAGAGGAGGCCAATATTAGTGGCATTCCTTTTGGTGCTACCATTCTAATTGGTAAGCATGTGGGGGTTAAGGTTCCCTGGGATGATGAGCTTCGGGTTGTTGAAACAGCGGATGTTTTGGCGATTGTTGAAGAGCATGAATTGAGTTAGGGGTTTTCACTCCAAATTAATTAAGTATATTTTAGGTGGCGAGCAGAATCTGGTTTAAGGTTCTGGCTCATTCTCGCAATCTCTCAGGGAGATTGCTCCGAGGGCTCGGAGGTAGGGGAGATAAGAAACGAGACTAGCGTCTCGTTTCGTATTCCCACTCCCGCCTCACATTCCGCCAGAACCTTAATCCAGATTCTGCTCTATTCTTGCTTCTATTGCCAATTCGTTTTTGAGCTTTTTGTCGTGAAAAACTTATTTTTGAAGGGAGAAGAATTTTAGTAAGTTTTGATTTTCTGTATGTAGATTTATTTTTAGTGCAGCTTCTTTTTCTAACCAGTTTAGGGAGTTTTTGATTTCTTGGGCGGTTCGGTTTGGGGTTAGAGTCAGAGGTGCATTTTCTTTTAGGGCTTTTGCGCTTAGCTCTTTGTTTCTTAGTTGTTGAATGAATTTTTTGTTTGCTTCGCCTCGGGAAGTGAAATAGTCGAAGTTTCCGGAGTTAAGAAGGTTCGAGTAGATGTAGAGAGAGCATATTGCGTAGAGTAGTCGTCCGGACCGTTTGGTTGTTAAGAGACTGTGAAAAACTGGAAGAAGAAAGATAAATAGTCCCGGCAGGGCTAGATATTGATACCTTAATGCGAAAGAGGCGGGATAGCCTCCAAACTGATAGCGTCCAAGGGCTGGTAGGATAAAGGCTGCTGCGATCCAAAATTGTCCGCAAAGCCAAAAGCTAGTTGATCCATCGAAGTATTTTTCGTTGCGAGACAATGCAAACAAACCTGAAAAGACAGACAGTAGAACTCCGATATAGAAATAAATATTTTCAGGATCCTGATATTCTGCGACAGAGTTTAGAAGAGGTTTCTCTGTGTGCAAGTTGAAGAAATTTCTAGCTTCTCCATAGCTTAGTCCAGGATATAGGCCTAAGCCTCTAACCACAGTTCCCAGTTGAGATCCATATGCCAAATACTTAAGGGAATGCTTAGGACTATCTAGCATGTCGGCTTGGTCGAGAGTGTGTCCTGATCCTTGTTCCATGGCTGTTAAGTAGAGAACTGCTGGAAGCAACAAAGATAAGCCCGTTAGAAGTAGTAGCTTAAGGGATTTGTAGATTTTTGTTTGGTGGATTTCCTCCAAAGGTTTTTCAAAGAGAGATTGAAGGCAAATACCAGCAATTAGAAATATAACCACGAACCCATTTCCAAAAAATAAAGGAGCTAAGGCAGCAAACACGGCGCAAAGCAGAAGAGAGCTTGCCTCTTCCTTATTAAAATATTTCTTTGCAAAGTAGCAGCTTGAGAAAATACAGGTAGTTGAGAGTAGGAGAGTTTGAAGAAAGGCCCAGTGAAGGGTTTCAGTATGCAAAGCGCTCACTAAAAAAAGCAAGGCGACTATTTTGCCTAGCTGAGCTGACCTATCCCAATTGGAGGTCATTAGTTCTGTTAGCTTCATTAAAATAAAGCAGTTCAGGCCATGAATAACGGAGGAAACTATGAGGAAGGATGTGTAGTCTGAGCCGAATAGTTTAATTTCACAAAGATAGGCTAGAAAACCTAGAGGGAGAAAGTGCTCATTGTGGCTGGTGAAGATTGCTTGGATTCCATTTTCTTCTAAGCGCTGTATCAAATTCCATTCATCCCAAACAAAAAATAGGCTAGGTTTGTAAAAGATTAGAAGTGATAGAACTGAGAAATACGACACCGTTAGCAAATTGTTTAGTTTGGATTGTAGGAAACTTTGAGCCCATAAAGCTAAGAGTCCGGCGGTAGCTAAAGTGATTGCGATGAGAGGTAAAACGCGCAGATTCTCATCGATTTGGGTAGTATCTGCTATTGAATGGAATAGTGATAAGCAGACTAAAAGTCCTACAGAAAGTGCGCTAAGTTGTGGAAGTTTATTTTCGGATGTCATTGTCTAGTAATGATACTAGACATAGAAGTTGTTGGAGGCAAGACAGCATTTGCCCTCTTGCCTCCTTTATAGTGATTTTATTAGGGAATAGAATGTCCTAATTTATGCATCATTTCTCTTGGACCAGCACAAAGTGGAAAGTCCCAAGGTAGTCCGCCATTTTGTTTAATACCTATTGCTCCATCCGAGGACTGTATATAAAACCAGTATCCTCCGTTTGGTCTGTAAACAGCGCGATCCAGAGTTCCGTCTCCATCGAAGTCAGCTCTAATTGGATAATCACCTGGTAGTCCAAACTGAGTTACCTGCAGCGTTGTTAAACAGGCAAAATCTGTTTCGGATGGACAGACAAACCAATGTCCAGATGTTGGTCGGTAGACAACTAGGTCCGCAATTCCATCCCCAGTATAATCACCTACCATCGGAGAGTCTCCTGGTAAGCCAAACTGGTTGTAGAGAATATCCGCTGGTGCCGTACTGTTGTTCTTAGATGACTGTAGCATCCACCAAAAACCATCAAATGGTCTCCAAACAGCCAAGTCATCTCTATTGTCTCCGTCAAAGTCAGCTGAAACTGGAATGTCTCCATTCATACCCCAGGTATGTCCAATAGCACCTTCGGTACTTTGGATACTCCATAGAGTCCCGTCGCTCGGCCTGAACACAGTTGGGTCGTCAATATTATCACCATCGAGGTCAGCGATGATCGGAACATCTCCGTGGACTCCCCAACCTTGAACAGTTTGACCAGCTCCTAAAGAAAGGTCGCTTATAAAAACAGTGAAAGGGTCTATCTTACCTCTAAACAGTCCTTTATCTGCTACTCTATCCCCATTAAAGTCTCCCCCTAGGTAAACATCTAGACTCTGTGTGCCCCAAGGATACGTTTCAATTCCACCATCACTACTTCTTTGTATGTACCAATAAGTTGGAAGAAAATCTCCAGTTTCTCTGGCGATCGTAGCATCAGTTTTTCCATCACCATCAAAGTCGCAAGGAGCCGCTGGAGGAATAGGTGGGGTAGCGTTTGCTCCGACAATTATTTGAGTATCTGAATAGGTTAGAGTAGTGCTCCGTTGATCACTTACTCTAGCATAAATATAATACCTTCCGTCAGGAACATCTGCAGTGTTCCAAGTAAAGGAACCGTTCCCAACATTTTGGGATGGGATTGTTCTAATAAGTTTCCCGTCAAACCCTACTTTGTCATTGTCATAGTAAAGTTGAACAGTAAGGGAGTCGTTTTCTGGGTCAGTAAGTGTCCAATTTATTTCATATAGCTGGTTACTATCAACTGCATTCTCAGCATATAGACCGGCTTCATCTATGATAAATGTATTGGGATCAGCTGCTTCTAATGGGTCAAACCGCACCACGTCGACTGAACCCATGTCGGTCCATCTTGTTCCAGATTGGTGAGTTGCATCATCCCAGAGATCCATACAGAAGGTAGTGAAGCCATTTTCATAGTCTGGGAATATATTTGAGCGCTCGATTATGTCATGAGCATGACTCTGACCTATTTTGCCTGTTGCTCTGCTAAACCAAACTAGTCGAGCTACCCAACCAGCGATGTTGTGCTGGGCAAAGTCGCCATCAAGGGGGAGAATCGAAGGGTCAACTTGCATCTTATGGCAGAAGTAGCGATAGCGAAGTGGGTCCACTGGTCTTGAAGGATGGGTTGATAGATAGACTTGCGTATCTACGTTTCCAAAAGATGGATCGTCATCTGAGGTGGCGTGGAAAAAGCCGTTTGAGAAAAAGTAATTGTGAAACCCTCTAAAGGCAGATGGAGTCTCATTGCCGTTTAAGTCCAATAAGTTTCCAACGTCCGTTGATTGGTTCATATCCCAAGGATCGCCTCTTTCAGCTGCGCTATATTCTTGACCACTTGTTCTTGATGGTGAGGTTATCTGAACTGATGGTTTGCCATTAATTGTAATTGGTCCAACATATCCGCTTCGAGCTCGCAAAATCGGAGCCGCTCCGGAGCTAGATCTAAGCTCGGCATAAAAATAGTACGTTCCTGCTGGAAGAATACCAGTCATTATCTCAACCGAACCATTGGTTCCTAGGCCAGCTTCGATAATCTCTCCATCAAACCCAGATTTGTTATTATCTACAAAAATAACGGTATGGTCGTTTGATGAAGGAGAAGGATTATTACTTTTCCAAGTAAATTCTACTACTGGAGAAGTGCTTGGATCGATTATTCTGACCCAGTCATAGGCAATATTTCCGCCGACTGGTTGAAGTAGGCTCGAGAATATGGAGAGCCCCATTACTTGTTGATCCCAGGGAAAAGATGCCGGCGCATCAGCGAGCATATCATGTGATTTAATCGAGAACTTGTTTGCTGGTGTCCTAGCGAGAAGCCCAGAATTGAGGAAATAACCGTCTTTAAACTGCTTTCCTTGAATGGCGTAGGCATTTTCTTTTGACCACATAATTGAGTAATCAGATGGAGTTGAATGCCTATTTCTAAAGGAAAGGTGGTTATACTTGCCGGTATCGAGTGGGTAGTGAAGTCCGATTCGACCACAGTTTTCGCGATAAGCTAGTTGTCCACCGAGAACTGGAACAGGAATGATTCCAAGTATTGGACCAGTGACAAATGGGTGTGTTCCCGACCAAATTCCTCCTGCGGTAGTTTGTGGAGAAAAGTAGTGACCATCAGATCCCATATCACATTTGTCATTGAAGTCTTTTGGGTTACTCCAAACATCAGTAAAGTACTCATCAGCATCTTCAAAAACTTGGTTGCTGGGGCCAGTGAGGCTTATTGATTGCGCAAATGTGGTTGCGCTGAGTAGCAAAGCAACTAGGAAGAAGGAGTAGTGAATCATCCGTGAAGAGCTGATCTTTCGAAAATTAAACGGTAGCATATCTAAGTTCCCAAATAGATTAAGGTAATGTGACTATCTGTCTATCGGCAGAAAGTCCTAAAACCCTGAAAAAAATTCCGATAATGATGTAAAAGTATTGTTGCGATACGGGAGTAAGAAAGCAGTTTTTTAGTGAGGATATGTTCCTAAGATATTCAACCTATTGATGTTTTCATGAACTTGGAAACGGGAATTTAATCTAAAATTTTCAGTTTGAAAATCTTTAATTTTATTTTTGAGTAAAAACTTACTTTGAAGCTTGTTCTAATTTGGCTAGAAATAACCAGATCTGGCCATAAGCTGAGGAGTCCACTAGTATCAATAGACTAATACCTAGGATAAGGCCCCGGGTATGGTGGTGCCCACATTTCTTTCGTTTCTAGAAGCCATTTTTAACTAGGTCACTTTTTTAAACGTGCTTGAAGCTATTCTATATTTTTTCGCTGTAACAGCTCTACTGCTGCTCTGTATTTTTCCGGCCGGCAGTATTGTAAGCAGAAAACTGGTTTCCGGTTCGAACCGATTACATTTGGCCTGTTCATTTGCTTTTGGTGTTATTGGCTTTTCCGTAGCTGTTGTATTCCTATTTTTATTAGGTTTGGATAATTTCTGGATACAAATTGCTCTTTGCACTTGGATAGTCTTTTTTCTAACAGTATCTTTTAAAAGTAGCTCTCTTGGATTTTTCAGAAGTGGCTTTGAGACCTTACTAGGAAGTCTTATAGCTCTAGTTTTTGCCTTATTTTGTTGCCTAATGCTTTGCTTTCCAACGGGTGCAATTGAAGAAGCCAGGCCTGACACTTCGATGTATCTAACTGACTTACCGGTGGATTTGGTAATTCCTTATAACGTTTCCAGGTTGATGCTAGAAAAGTTGGATCCCAATTTTGCTGATATAGTGCCTGGATGGAGTGCCGCTGACCGAGGTCCATTGGCTGGAATCTTAACTGCGGGGATCTTCTATATTATTGGAGTTTCTGACACGACTTTCTGGGTCAACGGCTCTCCAGGAATGTTTTTTGTCTATCAAGCCATATTGGTGCTTCTTAATAGTTCAGCGATATTTATTGTTTGGTTGTTGAGTGCGGAATGGTTCAATACTCGAGCAGCTTCCTTTTCGGTTTTAGGGTTGGTTACTTGTTATTTTGTTGTGATTAACTCTTTTTTTGCGTGGCCTAAGTTTTTCATGGCAGCGCTACTTCTCACTTCTTTTTGGTTACTTCTCGACAGAAAAAATTACTTGCTCTCTGGACTTATTGCGGGAGCAGGAATGCTAGCCCACGATTCGGCAATTTTCTCCATAGCAGCGTTTGGCAGTCTCCTAGCTTTTTGGGAGGGCTATAGCTTTCTTAAAAGAAGAAATCAGCTAATAGCGGCAGGGATAAGGCTTGGGTCTTATGTGTGCGGTTTTGTTGCAGCGATAAGCCCGTGGTTATTGTCCAAAGCTCTGTGGGTTCAAGCTTCGCCTCGGCTTTTTTATATGCATCTATTTTGCTACCACTCTGAGAATATGGAAGGAATTAGTTTTTCTTCCCTGATGTCGGAGTATTTTCAGTCGCATACCTGGCTAGATATAGTTAAGATTCGAGCTATTAATGTTTTTTACGCTTTTGATCTTTCTCCACTCTACCTTTACCTGGAGAAAAGTGACTACAATCTTTTTCGCTATCTACACCTATTGTCACCTTACATATTTTTTCAATTTTTTATTTCACTTGGCTTTCCCATTCTGCTGATATTTTTATTTGTTATTTACAAGTTTAGGCGAGAAAAAGCTTTTAAGAAATTAATCTTTGTTAATCTTGCTTGTCTTCTTTCAGTTTGCTTTTTGTCGCTGATTTCTGGCTGTGAGAAGAATACGGTTAACCATATTTGGTCCTATCCGGCATTCCTTTCTGTTATGACGATGGTAGGGGCGGGACTTAGCTACTTAAAGGGCTTTTGGCCTCTAGTGTTTGCTGTGGGAGTAGGGATTAACGCATTCATATCAATTTTTTATGTATACTACAGAGCGACGATAAAACCATTTTTACACGCAAGTGAGAGTTATGTACTTGCAGTAACGAGTTGCTTTGCTTTCCTTTTGGTTCTTATTGCACTTGGTGGGGCAGGCAGAAGCTCTTCAAGCTATACAGGGGCTGGAGAAAAGTGATTTTTAGATGCGATAAATGGGGACAGAGGTGAATTCATACATTAGAACGAAGTGGCAAATATTAGCAGTGATTCTGTTTAGTTCTTTGCTGGTTTTCTCGCTTGTTTACCTTCTAGAGAAAAGAATTAGTCCTAGTCGATCTAGAATGCTGCCAGCCGCTATGATGGCTGAAGTGCATCAAGTTTTTGATCTTCCTAAAAATGCAGCAGATAGTTTCGATATTCAGGCAGTTAGTTTGTCCGGTGAAAAATTATTAGGGTTTATTAAAGATAATGATGTTCTAAATCTGGTTTTGTTTGAGCAAGGAGTTGGTTTTAGAAAACTAACTAAGGAAGTGGTTAATGGTCTTGGCTCTGTTTCAGCAAATAGTGAGCTCAGTCGAATTGCTTTTTTTACTAAATCGTCTTCAAAGAGCCAAAAGTTGGCAATATGGGAAGAAGGATTAGGAGTAGATTATCCACTAGAAGCTAAATTTTCAGGAAACTGGAGGGCTAAGTTTACAGGTTCTGGTAATTTATTAATTCTCTCTCGCCTAGACTCGGAAGCTCAGGTGCATGGACCGGAGTTTGGCGATGTGAACAAAGCTTTTGCTTATAGTTTACAGCTGGATAGTAGATTAAACCGCTTTGTTTCTGGACCACTAAAAGCACCTAAGCTTGAGATTAAAGTGGTGCCATTGTTTATGAAGCCGGAGGAGCGACCAGTTTCTGAGGAGATTTTGGCGAATTTTTCCTGGCATGCAGAGTTTAGAAAGAAGGCGGCTTTGGATAGTAGTCGTCATGTCGCTGCTGATGTTGATGGTGACCGGGTTTCGGATTTACTTTTATTTGGAGTCGGTGATCAGTTACCGTTTTGGCAAGCTTTTAGTCTCGCCGGGTTAAAGGGGGCAGTTAGGTCCCCGGCAAATATTAAGGGACGACGGGCCACTTGGAGACTGGGAAACAATAGCGGTGTTCCCATCACAGGGGACTTTGACGGGGATGGATTCCTGGATGTAGGAACCTTTTTACCTTTCTTTACGGTGGAGAGGGAAGGCGACCCTGCAAACTGGGAGTTGTTTCTTTCAAATGGCAAGAGGTTAATGGAGCAACCTCGAGAGCCTCTCTCGGTAAAGCGGTTTCCTTGGGGCAATGGAGATGCCAAAGCCGTGGTTGGAGATTTTGATGCTGATGGAAAGACAGACCTAGGCCTTTATCAGAAGTCGACTGGAGCTTGGTTTTTGCTCTACTCTGCCGGTGAATACAATATGTTTAAGGCTAGTCATGAGCATGATGGACATAGTTTTAGTACGATTTTTGCCCCAGGAGGTGTTCCAGTTGTTGGCGATTATAATGGAGATGGCTTCACAGATTTAGCAGTTTTTACGACTGGGCTAGATCCTTTTCAGGAACTTCAAGTTGAAGGTGGGCAGGGAAGGTGGAGCATAGCTTTTACTGGAATGAAAGCGGATAAAAAATTAAGTTTCGTTTTTGGTGAGCCGGGAGATATCCCAATGCCAGCAGATTTTAATTGTAATGGTAAGACGGACTTAGCTTTGTATAGACCCAGTGAGGGCAAGTGGCTTTTTCGTTTTGGAAAAAATGACATACGTGAAATTAATTGGCAGCCGAATATTGAAGGGGAGCGAATTCCTATTGTCGCAGACTATGATGGTGATGGATGCAGCGACCCGGGATTTTTTATAAAGTCGGATAGTTCTGTAGGGCAATGGATTGTACTTCCATCTAGTTTTTCTCAGAAAGTGAAAAAAGATGCTGTTCCGCAGGGGCACAACTTTATCGTATCCCACTTTTTTGGTCGGAGAGAAGACTTCCCCCCTCAGGTACTGCTAAGGTGGCATCAGGGCTATCCTAGAGCGATAAAACGGGTTAAAAGTAAGTAGTCTAATAAAGTCTCTTGATTCGTGGGGATTTATTCAATTTTTGCGTTGCCTTTGATGGCCCAGCGTGTTTGAACATGCGGAGCAAAATTCGAGATTATAGAAGACTAGATACGATCTTCGATTAGGAGAGTTGTTGTTTTTTTTAAACGAAGTGGCAGCAAAAACGCTTATCCAACTAAAGTCGATTAAATATTAACCTAGATAGTGTAAGTCGAGTTTTATTTCGACGGGGTTTAAGTAAATTTTGGAAACCTTACTTCTTAACTCTCTACTGATCGTTGTTGGATTGGTAGCCGGTGTTGTGGGTGGTATAGTTGGTGGTGGAGGCATGTTGACTATTCCTCTACTTTTTTTTCTGGGTCTCGATTCAGCGACGGTCATCGGGACTGCCTCTGTAGCCTCACTAACTTCTTTTATTTCTGCGGCTTATATTTTTGTGAAGTCGGGTAAAGTTAAGTGGAAAACCGCTAAGATATTTATGGTGCTGGTAGTTCCAGCCTCTATTATCGGCTCCTATCTAGTTCTGATAACTTCAAATGAACTTCTTAAAACCTACATTGCTATGGTAATGCTTCTTTGCTTACCGCTAGTCTTGAAGTCTGGTAGCCTAGGGCTGCGGTCGAGAGTAGTTAGTAGCAGGAAGCGAAGAATCGGCCTTTTTCTTTATTTCCTAGCCATGATTAACGCTACAGTGGTTCCGGCTGGAGCAGCAATAGTATGTGCTTTGATTTTAATAGGTTTCCTTGGTTTCGAAATTGTTGATGCTCATGCGACTTCGATGCCAGCCAGAATATTGGCATTGTCGATTTCTTGTGCAGTATTGCTCTACAATGACAACGTGAACATTCCTTTTGCATTGGTTTTAGGAGTATCTACTTTCATTGGAGGTCTGTTTGGCGCAGAGTTGGCGGTTAGTAAGGGAAGTAAGTGGGTTAAGACAGTTTTTGTAGCTGTGGTGGTGTTGTCGGTGATAAAAATGTTTTTTGAACTCTAAGGAGTGTTTCAATTATGTCTACAGTAGTTGTTGTATATAAAGATGGTGAAACTGCTATTGGAGCTGATACTTTGACTAAGTATGGCGAATCAAAAGAACCGGCTGCTTTTACCCGAGATTATTCTAAAATAATAGAGGTAGGGGAGTCCCTTCTAGCTTTCGTTGGACACGCTTCATTTGGATTGGTGCTACAGTCTTACTTGAGCTCCTTAGAGGAGCTTCCATCTCTAAATACTCGTCTTGAAGTATTCGAAATGGTTCGAAAGATGCATCCGGTATTGAAGAAGGAGTATTTTTTAGTCCCCAATGATGAGGACTGCTTTGAAGGCTCAGATGTAGACTGCCTGCTTGCAAATAGCTCGGGCATATATGGTATTTATGGCATGCAGAATGTCCATCAATATAGCCGTTTTTATGCTTTTGGTTCGGGTAGTCAGTATGCGATGGGAGCAATGCATGCTCTTTACAAAGAAGATTTTCCTGCCAAGGCAATAGCTGATGTAGCATTGACCGCCGCTACTACTTTTGATGATGCTTCAGAGGGTCCTTTGGAGATTAGGGGATTAGATGACTACCGGCTTTAGGCTAGTGATTGACCGTTTTTATGTCCTTAGAAACTCACACAGAGCTCTAACAG
>CALKYB010000262.1 GCA_938003565.1 uncultured bacterium | reverse complement strand
GAGTGGGTGTGTTCGAAAAGAAATCATGAACTTGTTTGAAATTCCTGATTTTAAGAACTGGAAAAAAAACACTCACTAGAAGCCATGCCAAAATATCCGTGTTTGAGTCGAGGTGGGTTGAGAGGAAATCGCGAGGAGCGGCGTTGCGCTCAGTCCAGATCGGCCAAAAAGGGAATTTTGGCATGGCTTCTAGTAAGCTCCATTGGTTTTGGCTGACTTTATAGCCTTAATTTCTTCACCCTTGGTCTTTCTTCTGCAATTTCAGGTAATTAGTTTTTAGAAACTATATGAACCGAGACTTGCCGTGGTGCGGAAATTCTCATCTTTGCTAGGTCTAAGCCCTTCTAAATTGTTTCCCTACTGGAATAATGCTACTTACTGCTAGCATTGTTCAACGATTATCCTAACCTAGACGGGGGTGGGTACTCGTTACGAAATTCTGCTGGCATTTCCTAGTCATTTCAAGTTGCTCTCTACTTATATTATTTTTCATAAAGTAATTTAGATTATCTTTCAGAGAAGTTGCGCATTTTTCCTTCTTTGAAAGATAGCTAACAAGTTTAAGGTTTTTTCGTTAATCGGTTGGAGATTGAAATTGATTTGATTTGCAACCGATTAACCGCCTTGGAGAAGAAAAGGTGAGCAGCAACAAAGACCAGCAAAAACAGGCTGAAGAAGCCCGAGTGACCGCAGAGATTTTCACTACCATAGTGATGTTGGAATCTCAGTCGAATTTGGTTCAAACTCAAAAAGCCGAGCCAGCGATCCGAGATGCGGCGCTGGAGCATATTGCAGAAGTAAGTTTGAATCTTTATGTTCTGTTAGCGGAGGTAGACGATCTACTTTCAGATGAATTAGATTCTCCGCTTGGAGAAGGCGGGATAGATCCTCTAGCTTCCAACGGGATCCCTTCTATGGAGCATCTATTTAGCCCAAGTGCCCTTTCGGGACAGCAGCATGGAGGAGCGGCACCACCAAATGGAGAATTGTTTCTTATTTTTTTGGCGTTACAGCCAAAGGAGAAACCCGACTACGATGCGCTTGCTGCAGAGATTGCAGTCAAGGTTGGGATGTTGCGCGGACTTGCAAATATCCTACAGTATGAACAGCCTGACGCCGCGAGGCGAGCTGTGACTCTGAAAGAAATCACGACGCAGGCCAAACTGCTTGAAACATTGGCTGAACAAACGGACGAGGATATTGGAGATGCCACCAACCGGTATAGCGAAGGCTCGGCTCGTGCAGAGTCTAGCCATCGTTTTTATAACCGTGCTGGCGAGTCGTCTTCAGTATGGCCACATGACCTCTCGTATTTAGCCCACCTAATATCAGATCACACCGCTAAATCAGCTCAAGGTAAGGCGCGCCCCGAAGTTAAAGTTCGATGGTTTGACTTAAGCGAGAACGTATTCGGAACTCCTCCCCTGAGCCGACGGAGTGTTCATAGTGAGGATTTTCGTCTCTTGAAGGAAACACAACGCGGTTTGACTAATATCAAGCTGTTGCTGATGCAGAATCCCGAGTGGAGCGTTCCTGATGCTGTGGAAGCTATTTTGAGTAGTCTTTACAGTATCAACGGACTCACCGAGAACACGGCCGCGAGAAGCGATAGCGCATAGCCTATCGCCGTTTACAAATGGTTGTCGAATAGTCGGAGAGGGGTTTTCCTTTCCGATTAAGCACTTGTTAGCTACTTCATTCATTTATGTTCTCTCGAATAATCAGTAGGGTCACTTCGAAGAAGGAGACTTTTTACCAGCCACCACCACCTCCGCCACCACCGCCTCCGCCAGAGGAGCCGCCACTGCTGCCGCTTGATCCGCCTGGGGCTCTTGAGGCTGCGGCGATGCTTCCAACTAATGCAGTATCTAGGGCTCGGCTTAACCCACTGCTTGAGCTGAAATTTGAGCTTGAAAGGTACCAGCTTGGTGATGCCGGTCCAGTGGTGGAGCTTGGAGAAGTGTTTAGTTGCCGTAGAAAACGCTCCGTCCATTGCTGGTCAGCATCTAAGGCGAAGGCGTAGGGTAGGTGTTTTTCGAAGAGCTCTTGATTGATCTCGGGTAATTCAATACCGCTCAAACGGTCTTTTTCAGCCGTCTCGAGGTACATCTGGTAGCCTTCGATTTTATCCATCAGTGCTCGCCCAGGAGCTGTGGGAGCTTTTAGCAAGGTCTTGAAGTATAAAATGGCAAAGAAAAGTGGGGGAAGAACATAGTAGAGTAGGTTGCTCTCAATTTCAAAGTTCAAACCAACAAATCCCACCACCCCTAAACCAAAAAGCATTTGCGCTAGACCCACTAGTTGATGGCTTGCAAATCTATTTTTATTGAATATTAAATTCTTAAATAGACTCCTAGTGAGTAAAGTCAGGCAAAGCGCCACCCAAATTGGCACAAACAGTCGGTCTAAAAGTTGACCACCATCCATGTAAAACCCAACACCAAGCGATATGACTATCATTGCAATACCAAGTAGCCAGTAGATTTCATTGCTAAGAAAAGACTTTTTGTGTGACTTACTTAGAATCTTTTTTAGCCGACGCTTTGCGTTATTGATTCGATGGTGAAACTTATTTGTGAATTCAAAATTAGATTGTTTAGATTTTAGCAGGGCCCCTAGAATCTCTTGTTCCCCAGGTCCAGCGCCTAGACTTGGATCTTGCAGAATAAGTCTTAGTTTAGAGACTTTGGTAGCTTCTTTGAGCTTAATTGCGCCTTGATAGGCCATATGAACTAAGGCCGAAGCGAAACACTTATCGTCAAATTCCATCTCTCTTAGGAATCTAACTTCCTGTGGGGAAAGTCCTTCCGGTGCCTCAAATTGTGGAATTATTGTGCCTTTTTTCGGGTCTATACCGACTAAGAGCCAGGTAAGAAATAAGTATAGAGAAGAAAAAACTAACCCAGAGCAAATTATCGTTAGCCCTTTATTGGCATTAACAAACCATTTAGCTTGCTCAATAGTGCTAGGTTCTTCAATCAAACCTTTCGGTATTTTAGCGACAAAAGTAAACCCTTGTCCGGGCTTTAGTTCTTTCTCGAGTAGGAACTCGATTGAATTTCTACTCGAGTTTCTGCTGAAAGAAAAATCTTTTCCACGGAAACCTTGCGTTCCTGTGTAACCCTCAATCTCAACATCATCAAGTGATATATTCTGTGGGAGTATTAGGGATGCAGTTGCCGTTTCGATAGGGAATTTCCATCCGTGTCCAATGGCGTTAAAATATAGCTCGTCGTGATTCTCAAAGAAGCCAAGCTGTTGGTTGGTTTTAAATTTTATGGTGTAGGTATGTTCTCCCTTGGGAATAAGAACTGATTTTTCTCCCATATATACAGATATGCCATTTTTCTCTCGGCGAGTATGGAAAGGCTCAGGTTTTGAGTTTCTCTTAACGCTTAGAACATCAAAGCCAACTTGAACTTTTTTCCCTGAATCAGTCGTATAGTCTGTGGGGAAGCTTCTATAAATCCCTCTCTTTATAATCTTTCCTTCAGCAAGAACCTTTATAGTTTCTTCAATAACAAGCTCAGAACTTTCTAGAATTTCAATCTCACTATGATAGGAAATAATTTTCTCTTCAGCTTTTGATAGAGTCGGAGATAGCAGTAAAAGCCAGATAAAAGCTAGTTTATGGGCACGACGGAGGAGTTTTAGTCTGGAGTGAATGAGTTTTGAGTTAGAACTCCACATCGGGATTTTTCCTTTCGGTGGCGTATTCAATTTCAAAAAAGTCCTTGCTTTTGAAACGCATGAAGTTTGCCAAGAGGTTTGACGGGAATGTTTCAGTTGAGATATTAAAGTTCCTAACTGTCCCGTTATAGTATCTTCTTGCGTACTGTAAGTCGTCCTCGATTTGCACTAGGTTTTTTTGCAGCGACACAAAGTTGCTCGAAGCCTTCAAGTCGGGATAGGCTTCCGCTAGCGCAAAGAGTTTCTTAGTATCCCGGCCTAACTCTACTTCCAGAGCTGACTTATCTTCCCCAACAAGATCTGGGTTGGACCGCTCCCTAATAGTTTTGCTAAGAGTTTCTATTTCGTGTGATCCATATCCCTTGACGGTCTCAACTAGATTAGGAATTAAGTTGTGCCGTTTCTTTAGCTGGACACTTACTCCGCTCCAGGCCTCGTCTACCAAGTTTTGTTGTCGCACTAGACGATTATACAGGTAGATCCCATACACTAGAAGGCAAAGGTCTGATAAAATAAAAATACCTAACATTTGATACATCTGCAGTATTTCCTTTTCTTAAGCTTTGAGCACAGTCTTTTTAGATAGCTATCAATATGAATTTGGTGCACTGAAATTTAGATCAGTTTGTCCCATCAGCACTAGGAAAAAATACTAGAAGTCATCCCAAAATAGGAGAAGTAGGGCTAGGAAGGAACAGACAGGTTTGTTTTATGACCAGTTGTGGGGTGTGTGAAGCTTAGTTCCAGCGCTCGTAGCCAGTATCCTTCTTGAAGTCCAGTTTTAGAGAACCCTTCCTTTACGGCATCAGCTAATTTATCTTTCGATCCGTAGAGCTCATCTCCAACAAGAGGGTACCCGGCAAAGCTAAGTTGTGCTCGAATTTGATGCCGGGATAGGTGCTGGGCATTAACTCTAAGCAAGGAGAATCTACCGAATTCTTTTTCTACTTGAACCTCTATGGTTACTTTTTGACCCTTTGCATCAGGACGATCCGCTGGAGGAGTATCTGAATTCTCTACAGCAAGATCTCTTACGTAGACTCGCGCAGCACTCTTTTTTAATTCTAAGTAGTGCTCTAGGAGGGCTTTGTCTGAGCTCGGTCGGCCATAGACGAGAGCAAGGTAGGACTTTTCTACTTTGTCACTTAGAAATAGCTTATGCAGCTTTTCCCAAGACTCTCTAGATTTAGCAGCAAGCACAATTCCTGAGGTGTAAAAATCCAAACGATTCACAAGACCACCTTCTAGTGGGTTGGGGGAGTTTTCAGAGGCCTTTGGGTTTAGGAAGGCTAGCGCATCAGCTATACAAATTTCGTCTGAATTTGTTTGCCGGACGCAATGCACGGCACGACGTTTGTCGAGGACTAAGAGGTCTTCATCTTCATGAATTTTTGAGCAAAAACTCTCAATGCCTCCCATTTCTCTAACCAAGGTGGGACGTAGGGTAATCTTTTCGACCAACTCAGAATCTTCCTGTGCATGGTCAGAAGAGTTTTGAATAAAGCTAACTAATGAATCAGCTTTAAGTAGAAAGCCGTTCTTTGAGAGCGGATGTTTTCCGACAATAACACGACCCTGTTCCACTAGAACCCTGGCTTCTTTTCGACTACAGTTAAGAGCTCGTGCCACATAGGTATCGAGTCTTTCATTAATTTTCGGACTAGGGTGGGGCATAGATTAGTAGGTCAGATTCTTACAATAAATAATTAGGAAGTATCGCAATTTCAGTAAGATAAGTCATCTATCCGCACAAAAAACCTTAAACCACCGAAATTAGTAAGGAAACTATCCTTTAATGGTAGCCAATTTTTAGGCACACAACTTGCGAGATGGCTTATAATAGCTTCAGGGATGTCATTCGGCCTTTTTTAAAACTGTATAAGGCGGAGAGTTTAAGCAGTTTAGCGGAATCGCAATTATGGAAACATTAGATAACAGTAAAACTACAGGTGCCTCAGATCCTAAGTCTGAGCGGTTACTTGATTCTCAAAAAGTAAACCGAAGTCCGAGTAAAATTTCTGAGGAGCTATCGGTTCCTCATGCCGGTCAGAACAGGCTAGTTGCTCATCTTTCAACCCTTGAGAGCAAACAGTATAAAGATTTCACCCCATCTGACATTAGAGCAAGCCAGGAGGCTCTAAATAAACTAGGTATTAAGGTCGGCGTCCCCCCAAAAGAATTAGCGATCGATGGGGATGACGGCACCCTACAACACCGGCGCAATTTGGAGGTTTTTAAAGACAGTGGTCAATTGGAGACAATGCCTGATGAGAAGCTTCACGAGCTTGCCGAGAAGGGAACCCTAAGTTTTACTCATGTAGCTAATGTTTTGTTTCAGCGAGGGCAGAAAGAGTTAGATGCTGATGGTATTTTTGGAATGAAATCGGCCGGCGTTGCAGGTGATTTACTCGTTGCTCAACGGGTTGAGCTCACACTCGATTCTACTGCAGAAGCGTCAGTAATAGCCGAGGCTAATGTACAGGCTCAAGCGCAGACAGCAGCTGCGATAGTGAGTGCGATCAAAGATTTGAACAGCTTAACCCCGGAGCACTTACACGGTAGAGAAGATATATCTGCTGCTGCAGCCGCGGGTGTAAAGAACCTTAGGTCAACCTGGGAAACTACTATGAAAGTGAGTTCTGGGATGCAGAAAGTTGCCGTGGAATATGGTCGGTTGACCGGCCAAACCGGAAGTAAAGGAACATCAGAGGAATTAATTTTCATTACCCATCGCGATATCATGGCTGCTGTTGATCGAGTTGAGAGTATTTTGGCATCAGATCCAGCAAATGAAACAGTTGTTTCCGTAGAAGTTGAAACTAAAAAGCCTGCAGCGATGGGTGTTAAGGTAGATTTATCTGACCTATCTGATCAAGCTTCGTCAGTGAACTTAGTGGGCGACGCTCCCGTAAGCTCACAAATACTATATGCTTATAACGACCCAAGTATTGATCCTCATACCGCAAGCAATAGCGGTTTTAATAACATTGAGGCCGTAAATAATTTGCCACGACAGTCTTTTAGAGACACTCCCGTAGCTTTTAAACTTGAAATAGTTAACAGATTAAACCCTCGGGCTAGCGAGTATGGTGAAAAGGATGGAATGGCTTTGCAAAACATTCTTAAGTTTCTAAGTGAGAAAGGACTTTGTACTGATCCGGGCGAAATAGGAACGAAACTCTCAGAAACTATCGGTAGTAAAAATCAGATCGAGAAATTAAGTGGTATTTTAGATTATGAGAAATCTATAGGGAACCAAGGTTTTGAGAAGTATGGTTTCGATGAGCTGTCGCGTCGCGTTGAAGATGGCACCTTGCATCCAACCCAACTTTCGCTAATTAGTTTCCAAAAAGCAGCTGGCATTACCCAAGATGCTGTTCCAGGGCCAGAAACCTATCAAGCAATGATTGATAAGATAGTAGAGTTGTCTTCTTAGTGTTTGTTTTATTTGCTAGTTTAGGGCCTCGATAAGGGGTATTTTTGCAAAAATGGGCTAAAAGCTAAAAAACGAGTAATTAGCAGTCGTTTTTCTATAAGTCACAAATCTTATTCAAAAAATTATAACATTAACTAGAGTTTAAAGAGCGTGACTTCCGTGGTCCTGCTCTGATAAATATTAGGTTGTTTTTGTCTTTTACTTCGAGTTTTTATGGATCCTATAGTCAAAAAGGAGCGAGATAGTCCTCGCCAAGCGTTTGAAATTATTAGGTATTCCCTATTGGTAGGTTTTTTGCTAATTTCTGAGCCATTGGCTGCGCAACAGGAATCTTTTGGCAATCTGTTTCAAGATAGAACTCCGGCTAAAACCAACCCTTCGAAGGCCGCCAAATTGCCTGCAAAAGCTAGATCCCCCAAGGTCGTTGCCAAATCAAAGGTTATCTCAAAGAATGCCTCTACAAGAAAATTTCGCGCTAAAAAAAGAACGTCCCAAAGAAGAGCCGCTTCGGGTAGACCCAAGGAATTAGATCGACCAAAGAATCCATCCTTCCGAGAAGAGGCAGTCCGGAAAAGTGTGCGGGCTCCTGGAACTCTTAGTCGTAGAGAACTTAATGAGCTGCCAAAAGTTCAAGTTTACCTGGATGCTTTGGCGACGGACAATTTCGAGAAGAATTTAGATTATTTGTTAGGATTAAAAAAGAATCAGTTAATTAATTTTGATTCTATCGTAATTTTTAATTTAGCCACCGCTTATAGCAAAGTTAATGTTGTAAAAGGTTTTGCGGAAAAATTGCCTAAGTTTGGTAAAGCAGTTAGCTCCATTCGGAAAAATGTTACTGCTAGCCCATCTAAGGAACCAAAGCTTCCTGAGTTTCCCAGTGATGAAGCCTATGAAAAAGCACTAGACTCAATGCCGGTGTATCGAGTTATGAAAAAAGTTAAACAAGCTGGTTTTAAGCCGGATAGATCAAAAAACGTAAACAGTATCGCCCCGGGTAAACTTCCTGTTCTCAGGTATGAGGTAGGGTCTGGAAAGAGAGAGGTGGTAGGGGTTAGTAATCTACAATCTGTGCTTGACTACAATGGCAAACTAGCATCGAGCGGGATGGGGCGAAGCTCTATTTTCGAAGGTAGAAGCATTGATAAGAAAAAGAAAAAAGAGAAGCCGATAGTGGGATTGGTTTTTAAGTATCAACACTACGAGGATGATTTGCCTTTTTGGTTGAAGTAGCTCTTGAAGTTTTTAAGAGAAAGGATTTTTATGAATATGTTTTATAGATTTACTGGCAGATTTTCCTTTGTGATTGTCCTGGCTTTGCTTTGTCTTCCGACCCAAGGGTTTGCAATAGATGAAGATGAAATCAAGGCTGATGTTCAAGAGCTTGAGGATAAGGTTGATGAGGCCAAGACAGATGTTCAGGACACAGTTGATGGAGTTCAAAATACTATTGATGACGTCAAGACAGATGTTGAAACGGTTGTAGAGGATGTTACTGATACAGTCGATGGGGTTAAAAATGACCTCGAGACCATACAAAATGACATTGAAAATAACCCAGATGGAGTGAAGGGAGTTATTGAGGATGCAGTCAATAACCGGGTTAGAAGTGAAATAGAGCAAAAAAGAATTGAAGCAGAAGAGAGAAAACTTCAGGAAAAAATTAGAGAGAGGACTAAAGGAATTGTCGGGAGAGTTAAAGAAGGTAACTTTCCTCTTCCAAGTCCAAATATTGCCAATAAAGCGAAATCGGGTGACACCAGCAACCCCCATGATTGGGCTAATGGCCGCAGCGAGAGCGCCTGGAGGACTGATTGGAAGAATGATTCAAAGACTGCTTTGGATACCGCTGGTAACGCGATCGCCGCGACTGTTTCTTCAAATTTTATAGAGTGCTTTGAGCCAAGGATTATTCAGAATGCATGTCCATTTTGCGGACCAGTAAATTTTAGAATTTGGAAAGGAGCTAAGAGCTGTCCCAAGGTTGAGAATTCAGGGGAAATTTGGGAGTACTGGTGGCCTGAAGCTGAAATTGAGCTAAATGCTTTCGGAATTGCCGCAATAAATCCAGTTTCTGTGGGAGTGGAGGAGCTAGCCAGGCAAGAGTTAGTAACGAATTTGGCGAAGAATTTTGCCCCGGAGGTTGCAAACAGGCTCCTTGAGCAGTTGGGAATTGCCCCGGAAACTTTGCCAAATATTGAGTATATCGAGACTCCTCTGTTTGCTCAGAATGCCGCGGCTGACTTAGGTGCGTCAACTTTGGTTAGCACTGAGGCTCATGCTTATCAGACTAAAGTTGATGAGTATGGAATATCGAAACGACCAGAGACAGAAGCGAAGTACAAGTTTACCGCTAAAAAAGTCAAAGGTTTTTGTATTCCGCTAATGCCGATAGGAATGAACGGATACGATAAAGTCCCGGAGTGTTTTTATAACAACTTAAATGAAGAAAATGCTGAGAGCCCCATTAAGGGTTGGACGGAAGAGAGTGGCTTGATTGATTTTTGGCGATTCCCTGAGCGTTCTGAGTTTATTCGTAGTGAGTTGTATGAGAAGTCCAGAATAGCCCCACTTGATCAAACAATTAATGAATATCTCCAAGGTGACAGCACCACTGAGGAAAAACTGGATTGGCTTCGGAGTGAAACTTGTGCGTCTTACCGACTAACTAATTTCCCTGAGCGATTTATGAAGTTAGGAACATTGTTTGGGGTTAAAGAGCGCCCCTTTAGCATGGACCAGGATCCACTTCGATTTCAGTGCTACAAAGAAGCCGAACTCTTTCCTTTAACCGGTGTTTTAACGGGAGATTATCCTGAGCACACGAGTGCGGCTTACTTGGCTAGAAAAGCTA
>CALKYB010000261.1 GCA_938003565.1 uncultured bacterium | reverse complement strand
CCCGTGGGGGCCGCTAAGCTGACCGCCAATGACGACCTTTTGAGCATATTGACTATTGATCGTACAACGGTTGTTTTACCGCAACCAGGACCTCCTGTAACAACTGTTAGAAGATTACTTCGAACGAGCTCTAGAGCTTTTTTCTGATCTGGAGATAGAGATATGATGCGGGAGGCTTTGCCAGGAATTTTAATCTCCATCCGACGTTCTTGAAACTCTTCTAGGAGTGAAGCCGATATAGTTTTAGCTGGCTTAGCTTTGGGAGATATTCTTTTGGAAATGAGTTCCGCTAGTAAGCTTTCAGCTTTATGAATAGCGGGGACATAGATGTTAGATTCTTCATCTACCAGGTCTCCGATGCTAACAGAGGAGTTGAGAGCATCCTCTAAAACTTCAAAATTTGCGACTTCTAGCAAACTGGACGACTTTGCGAGTAAAATTTCTTTTGGAAGAAAACAATTACCTTCGTCTGAAGCTAATCTCGTACAATACTTGATACCGGCTGCCAGTCTTTTAGGATCGTCACGAGATAGACCAAGTGAAACAGCAATTCTATCAGCTGTTTTGAAGCCAATACGCCAAACTTCCTTCGCAAGAATATAGGGATTGTCCTTGACTAGCTCAATAGAACGATCCCCATACTCTTTATAGATGCGCTGAGCTAAGGCAATTGAGATGCCGTAGTTTTGAAAAAATAATATTACTTCGCGTAAATTAGATTTGTCTCCCCAGGCTTCTTTAATTTCTTCAAGTTTCTTAGCTCCTATTCCACTAACCTCTGAGAGTCGATCAGGATCCTCGTCGAGAATTTTTAATGTGTCTTCGCCGAAAGCCTCCACCAATCTCTCAGCCAATACTGGACCGAAACCTTTAATAGCTCCGGAACCAAGATATCGGCAGATTGCCTCTCTCGAAGTTGGCCGAGTTTCTGTAATTGATCTTGATTTAAACTGTTTACCAAATCTGGGATGGTCGACCCAAATACCTCGAGCGATAACGTTACAGCCCACAGTAATTGACTCTGGTATTACACCAATAACTGTCGCGCTTGAGGGAATAACAGAGTCCGGATTGTTCTTGGAAGCATCTCTCTCAGTTTCACAGAGCATTACAGCGAAGCCAGATTCTTCACTGCGAAAGTTAACCTTAAGTATTACACCACGATAAAAAGAGTCAGGCGACTCCTCCTTTTTAGTCCCCATACTTTCCTGAACAGCTTGTGGCACTGAGCTGGATTCAAGGTTTTCTTCATTTGGGCTCATTTAGACTAGGAAACTAATGGAAAATACGGGCGCCGCTCAGGCTAAACTATAGAGCACCAGTATAACCTGCATAGACTAACATGGCTAGTAGAACCCATAGAGACAGCGGTTGTTCCCGACGGCTCTAAGAAAATCAAACCCTTGAGGGATTGTGTTGTAGCGGGTATCTATAGTGGCATAAGAGAAGTAAATCGATTTATCCTTTTTGGCCTGTAGAATGTTAATTTGTCGAGTATTTGTCGTAACACCCTTTGCTCAAAATTGTCGTTTACTTTACGACTCTGAGAGCTTGGAGGCGGTAATTGTAGATCCCGGCGGCGAAGCTACTCGTTTGCTGACATATATAAATGATAACGGTTTAACCTTAAACTCCATTTGGTTGACTCACTCACATATAGACCACTGTGGAGGGGTTTCGCAGTTTTATCGGGAGTTTGATTCCAAAATATCAGGAGATAAGCCACCTTTGTTTGGCAATAAGTTGGAATCTGAAATGAGAGGTAGAATTGGTGACCAGGCTAAGATGTTAGGGATTCCAGGTGGTATGTTTGAGAATTGTCCCGAGCCGGATGAATGGTTGGAGCAGGGAACTCTTGTTGAGCTTGGTAAGTATTCCTTCAAATCCCTTTTCACACCTGGACACTCTCCGGGGCATATTGCTTTTTATTTCGAGAATCCAAAACCTGGTGTGTCTGGAAATGAAGGTAATAAGTGGCAGATTGACTGGGATAGGGGAGAGATGCCTAGTGAATCAGGTAACAGCCCGCTATTAATTGCCGGGGACACTTTATTTCAAAGCTCAATCGGTAGAACAGATCTACCAGGGGGCAACCACGCACAGCTGATTGATAGTATCAAAAATGAGATTTTATCTTTACCCGAGGATACTAAAGTCATGCCGGGGCATGGTCCTGATACGACAGTTTACGCTGAAAAATCCAGCAATCCATTTCTGAAGTAATTACAAGCGCTTCTAGCCTTTTTCAGGCCTAATAGTTGAAAAATACACTTAATTGATGTAACTTTAGGTTTCCATCTTTCAATATAAAATTTGACTCGTTCTTTCATAAATTTCTTTTTGATTAGATTTTAAATCTTTTGAGCATTGAGACTTTGTTTCAGTGCTCGAGAGAGTAAACAAGTTCAATTAGGTTAAAAGAGGAACAGTTTTTTATGGGTACGATTCAGATTCAAAAAACCGTAGCTTTGTCCGACGGAAGTGATGATAAGATAAAACTTCAACAACTGCAGAATAGCAATAAGGGGAATACACCCTCTACTGTTGGGCAGATCCACCGTATGAGCGAAGGAAATGAAAAGGGATATTCGGTAGTATTTGAGCCGGATTCTGGTTTTCCGCTCGAGAAGAATGCTGAAGTAGTCCTTCAATTTTTAGAAGGGATTGGTTCATTTGATTTTGTAATTCTCGATTTGCTAGGCACTCTTGACGAGAGCGTTTACGAGGCCGAAAAGATTCGACGAAAATTATGTGTTGCGGGTTTGATCGATTTGGTCGGAATCAATCGTGTCGTAGTTATGACAAGACTTGACAATGAATTCCAGGCACGTGAAAAAATTTGCCCCGAATTAAAAGATCTGCTTCAAGGTGCGGATGTACATTGCCCCCCCAGAGAGGATACGAATCGACCTGAATACTTAGATAAGTCTGAATTGATAAGTAGACTCATCACGGTATACGAGTCCAGTCCGCAGAACGGTCTTATAATTGACAACAGCAATCGAGTTGTGACCGCGGCTTCAAAATTGGGAATTGGAGGTGTAATTCAATTTACTGGAGCGACAGACTTTACTGGTGAAGAATCCAGTGATCCAAACGTCCACGTGGTTAAGAGTTTTGGTGATATTGTCGTAAAACCGGATTAACCTCCGCCAGGGTTTTAATTAGGAACTACCGTTTACTTGATCGAGCTAAATTCTTCCATTGTTGAGAAACTTTCTTATCTAGAACCCAGAGTTAATAACAAATTTATATAATTGAAAACTTACCAAAAGCGTTATACTATCTGTTTATGAAGCATTTGCTATCGCAGTTACTCTCTGATTTCAACACAGAATATTTGCCAAATCATTGGTGTACGACTGGGGAAGCTTCCCATAGTCCTGTTAGATCGAGTAATGGAAATTGCTTTGAAGAGTTCACTACCCTTGAAAAAACAGCAGGAAATTGCCAAGCCTGTGCTCTCAGTCAAAACAGAAATAACGTAGTATTTGGATTTGGAAATCTAGATCCAGACATTTGCTTTATCGGTGAAGCTCCTGGAGCTGAGGAAGACTCTACTGGAGAACCATTTGTTGGTCCGGCTGGTTTGCTTCTTTCTAAGGCGATTGAATCTGGGATGGGTTTGAAGCGTGAAGATGTTTATCTTTGTAATCTTGTCAAATGTCGACCTCCTGATGACAGAGAACCAGATCTAGCTGAAGTTTCCTCCTGTATTGGATTTCTTGAGAGACAAATCGAACTGCTTAAACCGAAAGTCATAGTCACCCTAGGTGGCCCAGCTCAAAAGGCTTTAGCAGGACCAGACCGAGGGGGGCCGGAGGAAGGAATCACAAAAGTTAGAGGCAATTGGTTAGATTATAGAGGAATTCCCTTAATGCCAACCTTTCATCCGGCCTACTTACTCAAAAAGCCAGGTGCAAAAAAGGAGTTTTGGCAAGACTTATTGTCGGTTATGGATTTTCTCGGTATTAATCGGCCTAGCTAAACTGGGAAAACTCAAAGAGGGCATACCTGTGGGATCAATGTATAAAAATAGACTGTTTAAGTGTTCATTCTTGTCTTTACTAGCATCTCTTTTCTTTTTTCTTCTTTCAAACCTGTCCTCGGTTTCTGCTCAGAATCAGGATTACTCAGACCCAGGAGCAATCTTTAGTATTGATATTGATGGAAGTATTAATCCTGCTGTTCACGATTATCTAAAAGATTCATTAGCAAAAGCCGAGGAAGCCAATGCTCGTCTATTCATTCTCTATTTAAACACCCCTGGAGGTTTGGTGACCTCTATGCAGGGAATGGTGGAGCTGCTCTTGGAATCAAAAGTTCCGACAGTGGTTTATGTTTCTCCTCGTGGAGGAAGCGCAATGTCAGCTGGTGTTTTTATTACAATGGCTGGTCACTTTGCCGTAATGGCTCCAGGTACTTCAATCGGGGCAGCTCATCCTGTTAGTGGCGGGGGAGCAGATCTGCAAGGGGACATGCGAGAGAAGATGGAGAACTTTGCTGTTTCTCATATCAAGGCCATAGCTGAGCAACGCGGACGAAATGCGGATTGGGCTGAAGATGCAGTTAGAGAGAGTGTTGCAATTACTGCTAAAGAGGCAGTTGAGCTAAATGTGGTTGATTTTATTGCCAGCGATCGAGAACGTTTGCTTAGTAAGCTAGAAGGTAAGGTAGTGAGCGTAAATGGCACGCCTAAGACTTTGTCAAATTTAGCAAGCTCTTCGGTTCAAGCTGTTCCGATGTCTTTTCGTCAGAAAT
>CALKYB010000260.1 GCA_938003565.1 uncultured bacterium | reverse complement strand
TTTGCTCCCCTGGCAACGCTGGTCCGTGCTCTACAACAACTTGCCCAGACCTGTCTCCGCAGTACTCAGGCCAGACGTTCTCAAATGCTGAAACCACATCTAGCACTGATATCTCGACCCCTCTTCCAACATTGTAAATACTAAGCTCTCCAGGTCGGTCCAACTCCGACACGGCGACATTCGCAGCGGTAACATCTCCCACATAAACAAAATCTCTTGTCTGTTTTCCGTCACCATTGACCTTTAAAGGCTCTCCCGCAATTAGACGATCTGTAAATATCGCCACCACTCCAGCTTCCCCTTTGGCATTTTGCCTTGGACCAAAAACATTAGCATATCGAAGTGAAACGACCGTCATATTAAACTTGCGGGCATATAACTCGAGGTAAAGTTCAGCAGCTCTCTTTCCCACACCATACTGACTTTCCGGCTTGTTAGTATGGCCTTCATCTGCTGGAAAAGATTCCTGTTCTCCGTATATTGCCCCACCAGTTGATGAAAAAATAAATTTCTTAGCTCCAGCGCGGCGAGTTGCTTCAAGAATGTTAACTGTACCTGCCACATTCTTCTCAGCATCATACCCAGGTTCTGCAACACTCTTTCTGACGTTGATCTGAGCTGCTGTGTGAAATACACAATCTGGTTTAAATGCCGCGAAGTCTTCGAAAAGAGCAATATCGCAAATATCTTTTCTAACAATTTTAAGCTTCGACTTATGATTTTTCTCAGCCAAGCTAAGATTCTGCTCTCGTCCAGTTGAGAAATCATCAACAATCATGACCTCCCCACCTTGCTCAAGTAGAGCATCGACAATGGTCGAACCAATAAAACCAGCTCCTCCCGTTACTACATATTTCATCTCAGCTTCTCCTGGTTGTCTTAAACTCTAACTTTAAAATCCTCAATGGTTCGCTTCAGACCTTCATCCACCGGAACTTCAGGAGTCCAGTTTAGCTCCTTTTTGGCGAGGGAAATATCTGGCTTTCGCCTGGTAGGGTCATCAGCCGGAAGGGGTAGATGATCAATCTTAGACTTAGAACCTGTTAACTCCTTAACTTTATCGCTCAACTGAAGCATTGTCATCTCAATTGGATTACCAAGATTAACGGGGCCAATAAAGTCATCCTTGGCCATCATTAACTCGAAGCCACGAACTAGATCGTCTACGTAGCAAAAGGATCGAGTTTGGGACCCATCACCATAGACCGTTAGGGCCTCATTACGAAGAGCTTGGACGATAAAATTAGACACAACCCGCCCATCATCTAATAACATTTTGGGACCGTAAGTATTAAAAATTCTTACTATCCGGATATCAAGATTATGCTGCCGATGATAATCCATCATCAGAGTCTCAGCGACTCGCTTGCCTTCATCGTAACAACTGCGCTCTCCAATAGGATTTACATTTCCCCAGTAAGTTTCTTTCTGAGGATGCTCAAGCGGATCTCAATAAACTTCTGATGTCGAAGCAAGCATGATTCGAGCACGCAAGCGTTTCGCCAATCCAAGCATATTGATTGTCCCCATGACACTGGTCTTAATGGTCTTAACTGGGTTGAATTGATAGTGAACTGGCGAAGCAGGACATGCCAAATGATAAATTTGCTCAACCTCTAACAAAATAGGAACAGTTATATCATGACGGATTAACTCAAAGTTAGGGCGGTCCATTAACTCCAAAACATTCTTCCGCCGCCCTGTAAAAAAGTTATCCAAACAAATTACATCATTGCCCTTTTCAACCAAACTCTTACACAAATGTGATCCAATAAACCCGGCGCCGCCTGTCACTAGAATCCTAGCCATATCAATATTTCCTTTCTCTAACCCCTCAGGCCCTTTTCAACTTACCTAAAATCTTATCTAGTGCTTCAAACTAGCTATTGGTCGACCGATAGAGTGGTAAACAAAACCTCTCTCTTCCATTTTTGCAGGCTCATAAAGGTTTCGCCCATCAAACACGATAGCCTCACCCAGTTCTTCCTTCATTTTATCAAAGTCTGGCCTTCTAAATTCGTTCCACTCAGTAATTATAATCAAAGCGTCTGCACCACTCAGGGCAGAATAGTTATCTTTTGCAAACTCGACACTGCTGTTATCACCAATTGCGTGCTTGGCTTCCTCAATTGCCTCCGGATCATAAGCAACAACGCTAGCACCCATCTCCGTTAAAGCAGAGATAATAGTCAAACTTGGAGCCTCCCTCATGTCGTCAGTTCTAGGCTTAAAGGATAGTCCCCAAATAGCAAACTTTTTTCCCTTTATGGCTTTCTTTGAGCCGAAATGTTTCTCGATCTTATCGACTAAGACCATTTTTTGCCGCTCATTAACCTGATCAACAGCTTTAACAATTTTAAAATCAACTCCATGCTCCTTGGCTGTATTTACCAAGGCTCGGGTATCCTTTGGAAAACAAGAACCCCCATAACCTGCACCAGCAAAAAGAAAAGAAGGACCAATTCTAGAATCGCTACCTATTCCGATTCTCACATCATTAACATCAGCGCCAACAGCGTCACATAAATTGGCTACCTCATTCATAAAACTAATTTTAGTAGCTAACATCGCGTTTGCCGCATACTTGGTCATTTCGGCACTGCGAATACCCATCACTAGAATCGGATTATTGGTCCTCACGAAGGGAGCATAGACTTCCTCCATTATACCGGCACTCTTCTCATTGTCTGCACCTATCACAACTCTGTCTGGTTTCATAAAATCATCAATTGCAGCACCTTCTTTTAGAAACTCGGGATTTGAAACCACATCAAAATCCAAATCCGTATGCTTGGAAATCTCCGCACGAACCTTATCAGCTGTACCAACTGGCACAGTAGATTTATCTACTATAACCTTGTAGCCATTGAGATGCTTTCCAATTGAAGAGGCTACCTCTAATACGTATTTTAAATCAGCTGAACCATCATGATCCTGAGGAGTTCCAACAGCAATAAATATCACATCAGAATTCTCAACAGCCAGCTTGATATCCGTAGTAAAATCGATTCTCCCGGCCTTATAGTTACTAGTAATCATTTCAGAAAGACCAGGTTCAAAGATTGGAACGATACCGTCTTTCAAATTCGCAATCTTTTTCTCGTCCACATCAACACAGGTAATATTATTTCCGCTCTCTGCAAAACAAGCACCCGCCACTAAACCAACGTATCCGGAACCGACTATAGCAATTTTCATTATTTCCTTTAGCTTGAAGTAATCATTTGGAAGTTAGTAGGCGTTCTGATCTCGAAATCCATCAATAAAAGTCTTAAGAATTATCTTAAAATCCAAAAGCACGGACCAGTTCTCAATATAATAGAGATCATGCTCAATTCGCTTTTCAATGGACGTATTCCCCCTCCACCCATTCACTTGAGCCCAGCCAGTCATCCCAGCCTGCACCTTATGACGGAGCATATAACCAGGAAAGTGTTTACGAAACTCTTTAATAAAAACTGGTCGTTCTGGACGGGGCCCAACCAACGACATTTGACCACGAACAACGTTTAGCAGTTGAGGTAACTCGTCAATATTAAATCTCCTCAAAAAACCACCTAGTCGTGTTACCCGAGTATCCCCTTTAACTGCAAATTGTGCGCCATCCTTCTCCGCATCAAGCTTCATAGTCCGAAACTTCAATATAGGAAAAACCTCTCCATCGAGACCAACTCTTTCTTGAGAGAAAAACACCGGACCTGAAGAACTAAATTTGACTAATATCGCCGTCACAACCATTACCGGAATTGATAAAAGGAGAAAGACCAAACCAAAGAAAATATCAAAAGCCCGCTTCACAACTCGATTAACACCAAATATTGGTGTCGAGTTTAAGCTGACCACTGGCATTCCATCAAAATCCTCAATTTGAGAACCCAGTCTGATAAAACGATGGACATCGGGCACTATTCTCACATCCACCATTTCATCCCCGAGTAAATTCACTACCTTCTCTAAATGCTCATGGTCCTGAAGCGGCATAGCGATTATCACAGAGTCAATTTCAAAAATTTTAAGAATTTTAGGTAGGTCTTCGTAGGTGCCGATTATACGCTCTGCAATTTCCAACCCGACTTCCGGCATTTCCTGAGGTCGATCTACGAAAAGCTGCGTTTGAACATTATATTCTGTCTCATAAAGCTCAGAGCCCGCTAAAACACGAAGTTTTGGCCCCGGCACCCTGGGTAATTCAGCGGCTAAACACCCAACACAAACTGTTCCATACTCCGGATGGGCTTCCATACCTCTAACAACGTTCTCAGCTAACTCTCCACTACCCACAACTAAAACATGGCGAAGGTTATAACCACGTTTGCGCATGGCACGAAGGAATTGCCGAATAGCCAATCTGGACCCAACCAACATCACAGTGGACACAGCCCAGAACACTAAAAAAACTAGTCTCGAGAATGGAACGCTTTTCTCTCGAAAGAGATAAGTGATAGCCAACAACAAAATAACGCTAAGAGAGTTTGCCCGAATGACCTTCCAAATTTCACTAGCTCTGTTAGATCCACGCTTAGGACGATATAGATTAAACCGCCTGAAGACATAGGCCCAAATCAACCAGACAAAAAGTAAAATTCTGGCATAATCAACTAACTCGGGAACACCTTTCTCAACTGCTATCAAACCAGACTCAAAGCGAATCCAATAGCTCAAAGCCCAGGCGGCTGAGGCAACAATGAGGTCCGAGGCAACAAAAAGAACCTCAAATAATTGTGTATGCTTTTTAAGCATTGGATATAGATTCTCTAGCTTTATCCGACATATTCACGGGACAATTCATCTGCGCACCCACAACAGAACTCACTTCAGTCAAAAACTCGCTTTGAAAACGCTCCAAACTAAATCTTCTAGAACTCGCAACACAAGCTTCAACTGAAAAACTCTCTTCATGGGCTAGGAAATCTCTGACTGCGCCCATGATAGAATCCACTGTTGGCTCGGGGAAAAATATACCACTACCGCAAGCTCCTGAGAATTCCTTATTAGGCTCAATGACTGTTTCTAAAGCCCCACCTCGCCCCAGGGCGATTACCGGCCTACCGGCAGCCTGATTCTCGACTGGAGTTATGCCAAAATCTTCCACCGCTGCAAAGACCATAGCCTTAGAGGATCTATAAAGCTCCGCTAATTGGCTCTCTGTGGCGTGCTCAATAATAGAAATATTTGACTTAGCCATCGAAGATATTCGTGTAAGTTCAGGCCCTTGCCCCACTACAGTCAAAGGTAATCCTAACCTATTAAACGCCTCTACCGTTAGGTGAGTATTTTTATAGGGAACTAGGGCATTAACGACAAGAAACCCCTCCCCAACATCCCCTTCTTTAGCCGGCTGAATCCAGTCAGAAGAAACTGGGGGGTATACCACTGCCGAGCTAGCGTCATAACAATTACGGAGCCTCTCCTTTATAAAATTGCTAAT
>CALKYB010000259.1 GCA_938003565.1 uncultured bacterium | reverse complement strand
CGAAACCATCACCAAAATTAGAATACACACCTGGCTCGAGATAGACAGTAACAAACAAATCCGAGTTAATGAAGTGTCCGACACCCATTCTAAAATAGAATGCTTGGAGTAAATCGTCATCAGCTAAACTGGATTCCGTTTCTTCAACACTAACATCAAATTTTCTATACTCGTACCCACCACCATAGGTGTAAAAACTTTCAGTGTTTCGAGAATAGGGAATCTCCACATCCAAATTGAAGATTTGTTGCTCAACAGACCCTGGACCATTCTTTTCTTCAGACTCGCCGCGAATGTCGTAGCTAAAAGACAATTCCGGTCTATGAAAATACAAAAGACGTAAAAAATCTCTATGCTGTGCGGAAACAGCACCACTGGACACACTTCCTACATCCGAAAATGAGTAACCTGGAAAAATCAAAATCGCCACAAAAAGGCTTAATAAAAAGTTACTACTAATATTTTTCATAGACTTAAAAAATCACTACGTGACAACAAAAGGGGAACGAAGAACAAAAATTCAGAGGTCAACTCCTAAACTCTCACCTCCGAAAATAGCCCTAAAACCCAGATTACTCAAACGCTAAATTCGAAAAGGAGACAGCTCAGACCTGTATGCATAAATCTTTGACTGTAACCACCATCGAGTAGAACTGTTCTAGTAAAGACGAACAGAAATTGGGCTTGTTCTATAGTAACGATCAGTCTAGTTTTCTAGACAGAAACAACATTTAACCGCTAATTTTTATTATCAGTACTGGACTTAGGTCAGTTTAATGAATGACTCTTGGGAAAAATTAAATAAGTACTACCTTGAGGTAGAGTCACTAGATTTTTCTATAGACGTTAGCAAAATGAAGTTTTCGGAGTCTCAACTTCAAAAGCTAGCTCCTAAGGTTGAGCTAGCTCTAAAGGAGATGGAGAGTCTCGAGCAGGGAGCTAAAAGCAATTCCGACGAAAATAGAATGGTTGGACACTACTGGCTCAGAGATCCTTCCCTAGCTCCTAGTCCTGAAATTTCTCACTCTATTGAAGATTCTCTCAAAGAGATTGAGACCTTCAGCTCTCAAATTCTCTCAAACGGCAAATTTTCGACTGCTATCATAGTTGGAATCGGTGGATCTGCTCTTGGGCCACAGTTTTTAAAAGATTGTTTTTGGGACTGTCATCCTGAGTCTTTAGATCTTTACTTCTGTGACAACACAGACCCGGACGGCATAGCGAGAATCCTAGCTATGCTTGAAAAGAAGCTGAGCGAAACTCTAATAATAGTTGTGTCTAAATCAGGCGGGACAGTGGAGACTAGAAATGCCGCTGCTGAAATAGAAACATACTTCAACTCTTTAGGCCTAAACTTCCCCAATAATGCCGTTGCAATTACAACAAAAAACTCCAAACTTGACGAGAAAGCCTCAAGAGAAGGTTGGAAAAAGACCCTCTACATTTGGGATTGGGTTGGGGGTCGTTGTAGCATTACTTCAGCTGTAGGTCTTATTCCTCTGACTCTTTTAGGCCTTGACGCCAAATCTTTTCTCAATGGCGCAGCAAAAATGGATGTAGCAACTCGCTCCCAAGATATTCTTAACAACCCCGCCGCTCTTTTAGCATGTATCTGGCACATCGCTGGAAATGGTAGTGGTGAAAAATCCATGGTTATTCTTCCGTACAAAGATCGACTAGCCTTGTTTGGGCGCTATTTGCAACAGCTCGTAATGGAATCACTTGGCAAGAGTCTAGATAACGAAGGCAATAAAATTGAGCAGGGCTTATCTGTTTTCGGCAACAAGGGATCAACTGATCAGCATGCCTATATTCAGCAACTAAGAGATGGAAGAAACGACTTCTTTGCTGTTTTCCTGGAAGTTCTTGAAGACCTCAGGAAGGGGGAGACTGGGTCTAGACTAGAAGAGGGTTTTAGCTCTGGAGACTACCTTAGTGGCTTTTTACATGGCACTCGAAGCGCTTTAGAGAGCAACAATAGAGAAAGCATCTTGATAAGTCTTAGAGCTATTAATGAAGAATCTCTTGGTGGCCTAGTAGCACTCTTTGAACGAGCTGTTGGCCTATATGCATCCATGATCAATGTTAACGCCTACAATCAACCAGGTGTTGAAGCAGGTAAAAAAGCAGCCAGTAGAATTATAGAAATTCAAAAAGACCTGGAAACCTACATCAGCCAAAAAAAGGACCAATTTGATGTTGAAGATGCCTCAGTTGCACTGAATAGACCAAATGAAAAGGAATCTATCTATCGAGTTCTGGAGCATCTAGCAGCCAATTCAAACAATAACGGCTTAAAAAGAATTTCAGGCAAACGTCCAGACCAAGCGACATACAAAATCAATTAAAAACTACGAGGCTCGTTTTTTTTTAATAACGTTGTCCATCGAGCCAACCTCTTTAGAGAATCCTGCCGCTTCGGCAATTTGACTAACTTGGCTAGACTTATTCAAGGTATAAAGATGAATTCCAGGAGCACCACCGGCAATTAACTCTCGCACCAACTCAATTGCGTAATCTGTACCAAACTCACTAACCTCATCCCCTGCAGTTTCAAGCTTTGCCAAACTCTCAGACAACTTTGGAGGAATGCTCGCACCACACATACCAGTAAATTTCCTCACTTGCTTAATACTCGCAATCGGCATGATTCCTGGCAAGATTGGAACATCAATGCCGGCTGCAGCACATCTATCTTTGAAACTAAAGTACATATCAGAATCAAAAAACAGCTGGGTAACTATCAACTCAGCTCCCGCATCAACCTTAGCTTTCAAGTAGTCAATGTCTGCTTCAGGAGAAATAGCTTCGGGATGAGTTTCCGGGTAACCAGCCACAGCCAAACTCAAATCAAAATCTTTAGAAATAAACTCCACCAAGTCCTTGGCACAGGACAAACCACCTTCGGTCATTTCAAAAACAGTTTCTCCCTTCGGAGGATCTCCACGAAGAGCAAGAATATTTTCAATACCAGCCGACTCTAAATCACAAATAATTGTCTTTAAATCATTCGTTGTATGACCAACACAGGTAAGATGGGCAACTGCACGGATTCCCAGATCTCGAGAAATAAACTGAACAATATCGAGAGTGGACTCTTTGGTGCCTCCGCCCGCTCCATAGGTGCAAGTCATGAAGTCAGGATTGTAACCCGACAGTTCATCAATCAGAGACTTGGTATTTGCAAGTAATTTAGAGGATTTTGGAGGAAAGAACTCAAAAGACAATACAAGTTCTTTATTCTTAAAAATTTCACTAAAACTCACTCTAGGCTCCTGCAAAAATTTGAGGAGCAAGGCGGCCGGTGGCGATAATTCTAAAAGAGACTATCTCGCAAGCGCTGCATGAAGCCCCGTTTTTCAGTCTTTTTCTGCTTTCTTTTTCTAAGCTGTTTTTTTGGCGGCTTCTCATTCTTAACTTTTTTGGCGACGCTAGACTTCTTCTCAACCTTTCTAACTTCCGACTGCTTATTATCCGGCTTAGTTTGAGTCTTAGGCTCAAGCTTTGCTTGCTCCGCCTGACGTCTTTTAGCTTCTCTAACTCTCTCTTCTCTAATCTTACGCCGTTTTGCCGCAAGCTTCTCACTAGCAATACGATCTGCTTGCATCGCACGTTTGTTAGCTTCAGCCTTACGCCTTGTGATATCACGCTCCCAAAGCTCAAGACGGTCTTCGTATTGCTCCAACTCATTCTCGTAGTCAAGCATCACTTTTTCATAACGATTAGGCTCAGACCAAACCTTTTTATTGTTTGCAAAAGCTGAGCCAGCGCTGATGAACAACAAGACTACAAAAAGTAGAACAAATAAAACAGGGGCACAAAGCCTAGAATGGAAAATTTCCATTTCAAAAGCTGGTCTCAATAAACTATGTGGAGTTTTCATGTAAAATTCCTCTGGATTTAACCAGAATACAAGGTAAGATCATACTAGGAAGGAATTTCTGTCACGAGACTCGAGCTCTCTTGCTAAGCCCCGCTAAAAACTCAGGTCCTCTCCCACCAAATTAAGCACTTCAGCTTCCAAGGATTCAACATCTCCTGGAAGATGAGTTATCCCTAAGCGTCGCCTAAAGACATCCGCAATTGTTATGGCCTGCTCCTCCAAAAGGGTATACTTTATTTCAGAAGTCAGCATGCCCCTTTGAGCTAATTCGAGATTATCTGAATTATTACAGGCGATTACGCTCCCAGACCTAGAGCCAAACCGAGCAAAACAGAGGGCTGCTGAGCGCCTACATTGTTCCTCAGACCAACCTTCATTTTTCTTAGAAAGCTCAGCACTAAGCTGAGCCACTGTTTCATCCTCGGCTCTAAGCCCGTCTGAGCCCGGCAGTGGTCTCTCTCGAAGCTGCTCCTTAATAGAGAGTGTCTTTTTGCGGCTGCCAATGAGCCTCTCGATGATATCTAGTCCCTTCTCCGCTGTACTTCTAGCGTTAGTATACTTCCCACCTGCCAGACTTATCCATCCATCCCCTTGCACCCAAATTTCAGACCTTGAAATGGAGCTAACTGATTTTTTATTCGAGCCAGATTTAGCCGCTAAGGCCCGGATCCCACAAAACTGCCTAAAAGCGGAGCCAGCTACTAATCCAGAATTTGGTAAATCTCTTTTTAAATATCTAAGCAACTGTTCAATTTCATCTGTCCGAGCTTGAGGATCCTCACTTGCCTCGGTAGTGTTCTGGTCGGTAGTTCCAACCAGGGTTGCCTCTGAACCGGGATGAAAATGCGGCCAGACAAAATAATATCTTCCTTTCTCCCCAGTAGGTAAAATTAATCCTGGTCCCTCCCAAGGCCTATCAAAAAGCAAGTGAATTCCACGGCTCAACACAAGTTTAGGAGATCCGACTGGAGGATTACCAATTAGGTTTTGAAGTGAGTTCGTCCATGGACCAGTGGTGTTAATTACAAACCGAGCTTCAGATGTATGACGCTCCCCAGCACGGGTCCAGTCAATTGACCAAAGTTTATTCTTTCTAATAACGCCAACAACAGGCGCATGATTCAAAGCAACAGCACCTAAACTTACAGCATCAACAATCGCTTCAACGACTATTCTCGCGTCGTTCATTTGACCATCCGAGTACTGAAACATTGAAGCAAACTCAAGGCCCATTTCACGCAAATCTGCTAAGCGCGGCTCATTGGAATCAACTCTTTCATAACTGGGAAAGGCATCAAGATTCTCTAACTTAGAAGAAATCCTAGCCAAAAAATCATAAGCCGCTAGCCCAATATTTATTTGCCACCCCGGTCTAGTTGCCCCGGGTATCGCTGGGTAAAAAAATGACTGTTTACAAGTTAAATGGGGCGCAATCATACACAGTCTAGCTCGTTCAGCTAAAGCATCAAAAACAAGCTTCACATCTCCGCTCTCTAGATACCTTACCCCCCCATGAAGCATCTTCGAGGAACGGGAACTTGTGCCATGCCCAAAATCTTCTTTCTCAAGCAAAAGAGTTTTGAATCCGCGCAATGCAGCATCTCGAGCTACCCAGGCCCCATGAATTCCACCACCAATAACGACCACATCATAAACCCCTTCTTGAGCCTGTTTGGTTCGCTCAGCATCTCGATCTAAATTGGACTGTATAAATTTCTGTCTAAGGGCTCTAATGCTCATAAACTCTCTAATTAAGTTGAAGTGGTAACAACAAACCTACAATTAAAGTATAGCGACCACAGAAGAATGTGGCGAACAATTTCGCATCTACCCTAAAAAATGACCGCTAATTCTAAACTTCTCATAGCCCCCAACAAGGGGTAAGGTTAAATCTAGGAATTTTATGTCTTGAGAACTTTTTACTAAAAGAGCCGTGAATACTTGTCTCTGGAAACCATCAAAAGAAACCACTCAAAACTCTCAACTTGCGGGTTTCATAGATTTCATAACTACAGCACACAAATATAATCACCAGAACTACGAATCACTGCATCAATGGTCAGTTGAGAATCACGAACTTTTCTGGTCTGCAACGTTAGAATTCTTTAAAATAAAACTCCGTAACAAACCCGATGAAATCCTAAAATCTTATGATCAGGGCTCGCCTAACGGGCCACCAAACTTACCTACAGGGTCCTGGCAAGCAAAGCGATGGTTCGAGACAGCTAGTCTTAATTTTTCAGAAAACATTTTAGAACAAGTAAAAATAGACCCAAATAGCTGTGCTTTAATATCTCTTGATGAGAGTTACTTCAGTGAAGGAGTCCGAGAAGTTTACACATGGGCTAGGCTCGAGCTAGAAGTCTCTGCTCTAGCCGAACACTTTATAAACCTAGGAATAGAACCCGGGGATCGAATAGCTGGAATCACTAAAAATTCCGCTGAGACTCTAGTTTGTTTTTTGGCAGCCGCCTCCCAAGGAATTGTCTGGTCTAGCTGCTCGCCAGATTTTGGCTACCAAGGGATCATAGACCGCTTTCAACAAATTGATCCATGTTTGGTAATAGCTTCACCCGACTACTCCTATGGAGGCAAACTACATGACTGTCTCGATAAAGTTCTCAAAGTGCAAAAACTTCTCAAACCTAAAAACGGCTTGATGTTACTGACTGGATCTAGAACTCGAGTGGGAAACTTCAACCATTTCAACGACGTGGTTTCCAACTTCTCTCCTAAAGTGAGCCAAATTTCATTCAGAGAACTCCCCTTCAACCATCCTTTGTATATACTTTTTTCTTCTGGGACTACAGGTGCCCCGAAGTGCATTGTACACGGTGCAGGAGGCTCTCTTTTACAGCACATAAAAGAGCATCGCCTCCACCTAGATCTCAAAGCGAGTGACACAATTTTTTATCATACTACCTGCGGTTGGATGATGTGGAACTGGTTAGTTTCTGCGCTAGCTTCTGGCTCCACACTAGTGCTCTATGACGGCTCGCCAGTATTTCCAAAAGCTGATTCGCTCCTTTCGATGGCGGAGCGAGAAAACGTAACGGTCTTTGGAACAAGTGCAAGGTACTTACTGGCCTGTGAAAAATCCAATGTAAAAACTACTACAACTCTCAAATCCTTACGCGCTATACTATCTACAGGATCGCCGCTACTTCCCGAGCAGTTCGACTACGTTTACAATAATATCTCTTCTACAGCTTGTCTTTCGTCGATCTCTGGAGGGACTGATATCGTCTCCTGCTTTGCTCTTGGAGCAACAACTGAGCCGGTGATTCGTGGACGTATCCAGGTAAAAGGTCTTGGGATGGATATAGCCGCTTTCTCAAATAACGGAGAAGAGCTAATTGATGAGCCAGGCGAGTTAGTTTGTAAAACTCCTTTTCCCTCCGCCCCGCTTTACTTTTGGAACGATCCAAAAGGAGAGAAGTATTTTAATTCCTATTTCTCTAAGTTCAAAAATGTTTGGCATCATGGAGATTGGTGTGAATTCCCCAGCGATGGAGGAGTGATCATTCACGGCCGATCGGACGCAACTCTCAATCCTGGTGGAGTTCGAATTGGAACTGCAGAAATATACAGAGTTGTAGAAACTTTTTCTGAAATTAAAGAGTGTATTGCGGTCGGTCAGAACTTCTCTGGCAGTGAGCGGATTATCCTCTTTGTTGTACTTATGAATACTGAGTCCCAAAGAAAAAGGGATTGTGAGATCTCAGAAGACCTAATACTAGAAATAAAAACAAAGCTTAAGAAAATGGCTTCCCCTCGACACGTCCCAGCTAAAATCATAAGCGTCCCAGACATCCCTAAAACACGTAGTGGCAAAGCAGTGGAAATTGCGGTAAGACGAACAATACACGGAAAAGAAATACCTAACCTTACAGCACTAGCTAATCCAGAATCGCTAGACTACTTTAGGGACCTCAA